>JBBQSL010000063.1:0-16335 GCA_038213895.1 Kiritimatiellales bacterium
GGTATTCCAGAAACGATTATTCGCAGAATGACTAATAAGGACATTCGCGAATCGTTGATGAAAAACAATGCCTAAACTAGGTCAACCGTTTTGTTTCTGTATAACGCCCCGAAACTTCGGGGCGTTTGTTTTTCGGAACGACGATGAAAAAACGGAATATCATTCTAGTCGGGTTCATGGGAACCGGCAAAACCGCGACGGGCCGCCTGCTGGCGGAACATACCGGCATGGAACTGGTGGATATGGATACGCTCATTGAGCAACAGCACGGAAAAACCATTCCGGAAATTTTTGCATCAATCGGCGAGTCTGGATTCCGCGCCCTAGAGCGGGCGCTGGTCGAAGTCCTCTCAAAACGCAGCGGGATTATCATTTCAACCGGCGGCGGGGTTGTCATAAATCCAGACAACCTGACCGACTTCAAAAAAACAGGCCTCATCATCTGCCTGACGGCTTCACCAGAAACCATTTTCCAGCGACTGGAAAAAGATACAACCCGCCCACTGCTTTCTGGGGATAAAAAAGCTCAAATTGCAACCCTCCTCGAAAAACGCAAATCACTCTATGCCGCCATTCCCCATCAAATTAACAGCAACCTCCTAAATCCGGAGGAACGGGCACAGGCAATTCTTAAACTGTACGCGCTTGAATCCTGCCGCTGAAAAGATAAAGTATCCGTTTTCAAAGGAGTTTAACTATGACTGATCCGCAACACGACGAAGTACACAAGAAACAGAATCTCGAAGAGCATGAGGTCAAAGAAGTTCTCGGATTTCTCACCCGCTACGGAAAATTAATCGGTACGGGCGTTCTTGCCGCTGCGGTCACCGTACTGGTCGCTAAAGGATGCACGTATCTAAAAGCCTCAAAACTGGCTAAGGCTGAGCAATTGCTCATGGCCGCCCAGACTCCTCAGCAGCTTGAAGACGTGGTGAACAAATATAGTTCAACACCAACGGCACCCGTAGCGTTACTCAATCTAGCCAAAACTCTTTTCAATAACGGCGAAACAGTTCAAGCCCGCGCACAATATGAGCGCTTCCTGAAAAAATATAAAAACCACGAAATGCGTTTCACCGCTCAACTAGGTCTGGCTTATTGCACCGAAGCCGATGGCGACTTTAACGGCGCAACCACGCAGTTTGCTGAATTTGCTAAGAAAAACAGCAAAAACTATCTCCAGCCGGTGGCTCTGCTAAGCGTTGCCCGCTGTATGGAGCAGGCCGGACGAATTGACGAGGCTCGTATTGTGCTCGAAGATTTTCTAGCTGAAAACGCTGGCACAGCATGGGCCGGATCAGCCGAAAGTGCCCTGCAACAGCTTACAAAATAATACCCGATTACCGCCAAGGCAACGTCTCGGTTATAGTTCCTCTTCGACCTCTTCCATCAGCGTTGCGCGGGCACTGATGTAGGGTCCGGGGAAAAGTTCAATAAACTCAGCAGAATTCTTCCGGTACATCTCTCGAACCTTATTATACGCTGGACGAGGATACCGCAACAAATCCTCTAATTCAGAAGTCGCCACCAACTGCACCGCAAAGAGCAATTCATCAGCGGTTGAATCTTGAATGTTCAGTAGCAGTTGTTTTTCAGTGGGCGGCACACGTTTCATATTCTGTGTATGAATCGTGTATTTAATATATTCAATCACCCGCTCCTCCATACCGGCTTCGATCATGAAGATCAGCTCGACCAATTCGGCGCGGGTGAAAACCAGCCGTACACGGGGTGGCTCTATGTCCGCTGGCAGCACCTTGCGGAGTTCTTCCATGCTTTTATCGAATTCATCAAGAATCTCTTCACGCGAAATGGCCGTGTCAGGCATCCAGTGAATCAGAATATTCCGGTCAGTATCATGATAAAGCAATGGCTTATCCACGCGAAACGATGCTTCGCACGACCCGCACAGAATCCGATTGAGGCGATTCTCGAAAAGTGCGGTTTTCAACTCCGGCTGTTGCGCCACGTTGATGGACTCATAAAGCTCCACCTTTTGTTCATGCCCGCACTGCGGACAACGGATCGAATATGTTTTGCGAGCACTCATAGATATCAAATTAACCTCAGACTGTTATTAAATTCTGCTGTTCAGACAGACGAGTTGGAATGTTGGAATACTGGAAGGTTGTAAAAAAACTCCATCACGATTTCTTTGTTCCACCATTCCATCATTCCGTCATTCCGTTCCCCACCCCTCCCGGTGAATTCGTTTCTCATCATAACGGTATTCGGCGGAAATTTTTTCTGCAGGCCGCCCAATTGGAAATAGCGCAAATGGCGTGATATGCGTCGGTACGCCGAACACCTTGCGGCAGCCGGCAACGCGCGGCGGTACGCCGATCACAGCGATCCAAACGGTACCCAAGCCCATATCATGCGCCGCAAGCTGAAGATTTTGCGCTGCACAGGCGCAGTCCTGCAGACCGAAGCCCTTGAACTTTTCGAGCGATTCATCCAGACAGATCAAGACGGCGGCCTGCGCCTGCTTAAACATCGGATTTCCCTCGTCCACCGCATCGGCCAACGCATCGAGCTTCGCACGATCGGTGGTGACGATAAAATGCCACGGACGCCCGTCGCCGGCACTTGGCGCGTTCATCGCCGCCTCGAGCACTATTTTAATCTGCGTCTCTGTCACCGGTGTAGAGTCAAATACACGAACACTTCGACGCGTCATAATGGCTTTAATCGTCTCCATAAACTCCTCCGTCTCGTAAAAATGAATGACGACTATGATGGAGATTTCGCCACGCTGCAAGCATGCCTTGTTTTTCTACGCAATTCTCAATATGGCGTTGGGCGGGCGGTTGCGGAGGCGGGCGGAGGTTGTCCATGGCTCTATCCGGATTCATACGGTTCGATATCGAGGGCGCGCATCATGAAGTCGAAGACCGGGAAGAGTTTCGCGGGTTCGACCGGATCAAGCCAGAAAAACAAAAATCGGTCCAAAAAAAAGAGAATACAATTCGTCCGCAACCTCCCGTCCAAAGCCATATTGAGACTTGCTGTTGCCAGAAGATGGTGAAAATCTGGAAGGTTCAACTTGTCAGGAAGCCTGTATGGTGGTGTAGTCCAACTGATGAAAGCGAATCTTGCCATTCTTCCGGCGTTGTTCCTGTTAGCGTTTTTTCTGTCTCAGCAGAATCGCTGATCATAACCAACGGTGAAACGCTGGAACTGGGTGGCTCAAAGTCCTACGACAACGTCCTCATCTCCAACGGAACGATTTACCTGACCAACAACACCGTCATCACATCCGCCAGCGACATTCAAATTCTATCCGGCGGAACTGTCACTTGGCACTACACTACGACAAACTGGAGCACCAATATTTATCTTAACTCCTCCGGCCGCGGAGGAAGCGGGACTTCTATTTTGGCAAAGAACGGAAGCAATGCATGGAATATAACTCTACAAGCTGCGAGTAATCTAACCATCATCGGCAAAATTGACCTCCGCGGCGGGGCTGGGCAAACCCATATCGGAAACGCGGCTCAAGGTTTCTTTGGAGGTGACTTTAGGCCTCCAGCGTCACGCATTGATCACACAGGCGGAACTGGGGGATCATCTTACGGCGGAAACGGCGGTCAACTCATTCTCCGAACAAAAATACTTTATACAAATGGCTGGACTTATTTTACAGATGGCGGAGCCAATGGCCTTGCAGGAGGCGGTGGTAAAGGTGGAGTTCCCGGCACAGGAAGCTGGGGAAGCAGTTCGGTCAAAGAATTTCAAATTTTCGGTAGCGGAGGCCCTTGGGACGGAAGTTCCGGAGCTAACGGGACAGGTTACAATGGTCTATCAGGAACCAACGGCGTAATGGATGTCATCAAACAAGCGAAAGTCCGGCCAAGCTTTGAAAACGGACAGCTCACACTCAACCTCGATATGACTTCAACATCCGCCACCTACTCTGTCGAATGTTGCACCAATCTCCCTGAAGCCGACTGGCAACCGATCGGCACCTTCTCAGGAGCCAACGGTGCCACTAACTGGATTTCCCCTTCGAGCAACCATCTCGACAAAGCCTTCTACCGCATTCAGACCGTCTACTAGTTTCCCATGCTTGGAAAACCTGCGGTTTTGGCTTTGCCGCAGAGGTGTAAGGCCTTATGGTATGCGCCCGCTTTATAAATAGGAGACCTTATGGCCGTTTTGACCGAAGAACAACTGCTTGCTCAACTCGAAGCCGAAACCGTGCCTTGCACCGATCTGCTCGAACAATTTGATGCCCTCTGCGCCGATGGCAAGGAAGTCCGCGCTATCGAATGGGCCGAATTGCTCAAAGATACGTTGATTGACCGTAAACTGCTCGACGAAGCCGTCGCCGCCTACGAATGGCTCGCTCTCAAATTGGGCACCTCGCCCGCCATTGCCCAAAAGGAGCTGCTGCATATTCTCAGCACCAGCCGTAAAGAGCAGAAATTCATCGAACCCGCCTTCGAAAAAGCCTCTTCCACTGAAGAGGCTTTTTCACGCCTGAAACATCTGCGTTCCATGAAAAACGGGATGCTCTGCTATAGCAAAACCTGGGGCTTCGGCATCATCGGCCGGGTGGACGCCTTTTACCAGAAAGTGGAAGTCGCCTTTGAAAAGAAGGGCGATCACGAGCTTTCCTTCTCCTACGCCGCCGCCGCACTCGAAGTGCTCACCGATGATCATCTAATGGCGGTTCGTCATAATCAGCCCGACGAATTCGTCCGGTTGCTAAAAGAAAATCCGGCCGAAATTATCCGTATGACCTTGCGCAGTTACGGCCCGCTTTCACTCAATCTCATTCAGGATCATTTGGTTCCCGACCTGCTCGCCACCGAAGCCGCGTGGAAAAAATTCTGGGACGCAGCGCGTAAAGATCTGAAAAACGACCCGCTCGTCGAAGTGCCCACCAAACGCACCGAACCGTTGCGTCTGCGTCGTAAAGCCAAGGCTTACGATCAGGCCTGGTTTGAAAAATTCAAAAACGAGCGCGATGTCCCCGCTGTTTTCCAAAAACTGGACGAGATTCAGGCACAAAAACTGTCAGCTCTGGAGGCCTATATGGCCGAAGCCATCGCCAACCGTCTCGCGTTCGCTGTTAAAGGCGGCTCGCTCAATCAGCCGGGCTGGATTGCTCAAGCCCTGGTTTACGCCGAACAAATAGGCATCGAACCCGAAGGGGTGGACTACGTTGCCGAGCTGACCAAGCTGGCCCGGCGCGACGACTTGCCCGCCTTACTCGAAGAACTGCCTTCACGCTTCATGCAGGCCTTCATCAGCCGTCTTTTCACCGCCTCCGAAACCGCCAGAAGCTTCCTGCTGCGCCGCCTGCCGGAATTCGGCACCACTGCGCTTAACGAAACCGTTGAAGCCCTAATCCGTAACGGCGCTGAACAAGAGCTGACCGAACAGATTCGCGATACCGTCCGCCACCGCGCCTGTAGCCCAGCGTTACTGCTTTGGATTCTGCGAAACGAAGAACGCGCCGCTGGCTGGCAACTCACAGACAAGGCCGATCTCGCCCTACAGACCATTGAACTGATTGAACAAGAACACTGCGGTGCAGCACTGCGCGCACAGAATCAGCTTCGCGAGCAGATTGAAGAAATCGAATCCCTCAAAAATATTCTTTTGGCGATGAGCGACTCCCAGAAGCGTGACTTCATGCGGCGTATCAGTGAATCTCCGGCATGGAGCAAGCTCGACCGCCAAAGCCTTCAGGCCAAAGTCATCAAACTTTGCCCAGATCTGCATGAAATCGTCTTGCGTAAAACCAATGCCGCACCGAAAGAAAAGAAACAACGCATCACCTCAAAACGTAGCTACCAAGCGCGTAAAGACCATTTCGAACACATCATCAAAAAAGAAATTCCAGAAAACTCGAAAGAAATCGAGCTGGCTCGCAGCTACGGCGACCTGCGGGAAAACTCCGAATTCAAATTCGCCAAAGAAAAACAGCGCCTACTTGGCCTGCAAGCCGAAGAGTTACAGAAGGCCCTCGACGAAGTTAAACCAACCGACTTCATCGGCTTCCCGTACGATATCGTCGGCATCGCTACCGGTGTCGAAATGGTCTATGCCGATGGAAGCCAAGAGACCTATTACATCCTTGGCGAATGGGACCAAGACGAATCGTTGCACATCATTTCATCCCAGACCGGCATGGCCAAAGCTCTCACAGGTACAAAAGCTGGCGACCGAGTCAAAGTACCGACCGCCAGCGGCGAAGCCGTTGAAGTGGAAGTCACCGCAGTAATGCCACTTTCTGAAGACATCAAGAACTGGCTCATCGGATAAGTATGGACGAACTACGCGAATGGATCCGGCACGGATTCGATGCCGTCATGATGACGACGTTTATCCTCTCTATCGGTTATTTTATCCTAACCCTCATAACGCTTGTTCTGCGGCGACGGAAGGTTGTGCCGCAACAAACCGTTCCGGCGGAGTCCCCTCGCATCACCGTCCAAATTCCGACCTATAACGAACTAGCCGCACTCCATTGCGCCGAATGCTGCTTGGCCTTTGATTATCCGGAAAACCAGCTACAAATTTTGATCGGCGACGACAGTAGCAAGTCGGAAATCTCGGCACAAATCAACCGCTTTGCCGCAGCACACCCGCGCGTACAGGTCTGTCGACGAGGCAATAATGCCGGGTTCAAGCCGGGCAACCTCAACCACATGCTAGAACAAACCACCGGCGATTACATCCTCATCCTTGATTCCGACTTCCTCCCCGAAAAAGATTTTCTGCGCCGCATCGTACAGCCTGTCATCAAAAATCCTACGCTAGCAGGCGTACAGGCATCTTGGCGCATCACCAATGTTCACCAGAATCATACTACATTAATGGGCTCCGGCATCATTAACGTCATCCACATCGTCATCCTACCTTTCATTAAAAAGTTTGCGCACACCGGCGTCTTCTGCGGCTCCGCCGAACTCGTCCGCAAAGACCTGCTCATCAAAAACGGCGGATGGACTCCCGGCACCCTCACGGAAGACGTAGACTATTCTCTGCGTCTGATCGCCGCTGGCGAACAGATTATCTATCTTGAAGACCTGCACTGTGGCTGCGAAGTACCCTACACCCCAAAAGATCTATTCCGCCAACAGATGCGCTGGGCCTACGGCGTTATGCGCGCCTTCATGAATCACGGACGAAAACTGTTACTCTCGCGCCTAACCCGCACCCGCACAAAAATCGCTACCGTCTGCTTCGGCGGCGGATATATCATGGTAACCTGCTTCATCTTCGCGCTGCTTTTCGGTCTACTCAATATAGCCAGCGCCTGGAGCCTTGAACCCGTCAGCGGATCTTATACCGCAACCGATATGATCCTAGATACCGTCAGCAGTTTTCTGCTCACCTGCGGTATGCTCGTCTCCAGTCTCTGCGCCAGCTTCATCGCAGGCTTCAGCCTACGCAATATCGGCAAACTGATTTTAGCTTCGCTAAGTATCGGCCTGGTGCTGACTTTCTTTGTCGGCAAAGGGCTCGTCAAAGCAATTTTTGGCCTGCCGATGCAGTGGTTCATGGTACGGAAAAATGGCAACGATCCTGTTGTCGCTTAGAGCATTTTGAGAAAAGTCGCAGCCCATACTGCAAGCCCTCCGGAATACCGGAGAGGCTCACCTTACAAGTTTTCGTGTAGGATGTCCCTCTCGAAGAGCGGGCGTAATATGGATACAGAATGATTTTAAAAATACCGATTGAGTTAATTTCGTATGAGCCATAAAATCCGTTTATCCGGATTTAAGGATTGATGGTTGCGCAGTTCGACCGTCTCTGTTAGATTTATGGTATGAATTTAAAACAGCGATTAAAAATCAGCTCACTACTGCTCGACGGCGCGGCAGGAACCTATTTACAAAACCAGCCGATCACCCCCGAACAATGGGGCGCTTATGAGGGTTGTAACGAGTGGCTAAATCTTTCCGCACCGGAAATAATCAGCGGTCTGCACCACGCCTATTTTGAAGCCGGTTCGGACGCGGTTGAAACCAATACGTTCGGCGCGTCGCCGGTCACGCTCGGTGAATATGGACTTTCCGACCGCGCGTATGAAATCAACAAAGCCGCCGCGCAACTCGCCCGCGAGTGCGCCGATCATTTTTCAACGCCGGAACAACCACGCTATGTTTTCGGCTCCATCGGCCCCGGCACTAAACTGCCATCGCTAGGTCACATTGCCTTTGATCCGCTCTGCGCAGCCTACAAGGTTCAAATGCGAGCCCTTCTCGACGGCGGCGTGGATGGACTGATTATGGAGACCTGTCAAGATCCGCTACAGATCAAGGCGGCGCTGGCTGCGGCCGATGACCTGCTCGGTCCCAATAGCGATATCATCCGCTATGTTTCCATCACCGTCGAAGCGACCGGAACATTACTGATCGGCACGAGTGTCTCCGCCGCCGCCGCAATTCTCGCCCCCTACCCGATTGATATTCTAGGTCTCAACTGCGCGACCGGCCCCGATGCGATGGAGCATCACCTCGACACGCTGGACGAAATCTGGACGACCGGACTCGCCTGCATGCCGAATGCCGGAATGCCGGAAGCTACGGCGGACGGAAAAGTTTCTTATCCGCTCAAACCAGCCCAATTCGCTGAAAAAGTCGCCGCGCTCGCCAGCGCGTACGGGCTTTCCATCGTCGGCGGTTGTTGCGGAACCACGCCGCAACACATCCGGCAGTTGCGAGGGCAACTGACAGAGGTCTGCGGTCAGAAGTCAGGAGTCACCAATCGGCAATCGACAATCGGAAATCGTCAATCCCAAGTGGCCAGCCTCTTTTCGCCCGTTGATCTGACACAGGAACCTGCACCGCTTTATATCGGCGAACGCGCCAACGCGACCGGTTCAAAAAAATTCCGCGATACCCTGCTGGCGAACGATTATGAAAACGCCTTCCACATTCTGACCGAACAGGAAGAAACCGGCGCACATGTCCTCGACCTGAGTTGCGGCTATGCCGGACGTGACGAAGCGGCGGATATCGCCGTACTCGTGCCGCGCATGGCGCGCGAATGCAAAATTCCGATGATGATCGATTCCACTTCCGCCGATGTACTTGAGCAGGCGCTCAAGCTTTATGGAGGGCGAGCGATTGTCAATTCCATCAACTTTGAAGACGGTGGCAAGCGTGCTGAACAGGTTGTCCCGATGGCACGACGCTATGGCGCCGCACTGGTTGCGCTGACGATTGACGAAAAAGGTATGGCGATGAACGCCAACGAAAAGGTTGCCGTCGCTAAACGCCTAGTCGAATTTTGTGTCGAGCGCGGACTAAAGCCTGAAGAAATTCTAATCGACCCCCTGACCTTCACGATTTGCAGTGGCGACAAAACGTTGCAGGATGCGGCCCTCCAAACCTTGGAAGCGATCCGACGTATCAAAACCGAACTACCGGGCGTGAAGACCATGCTGGGGCTCTCGAACATCTCGTTCGGCCTGAAGCCCGCCCTGCGCAAAGTGATTAACGCCGTCTTTCTGCATCAGGCCGTACAGGCTGGCATGGACGCCTGTATCATCAATGTCGCGGCAATCGTCCCGCTCAACGAAATTCAAGACAACCTGCGCAAGGGCGCAGAAGCCCTATTAAATAACGACCGCTCGAACGGCGATCCGCTCGAGAACTACATCAACCTGTTTGAAAATGTGCAAGAAACGGTTGAAGTCCCCGTCGAAAGCCGTCCGTCCGCCGACGTGCTAGCCGACGCAATTATCCGCGGCAAGTCGCCTTGGCTGACACCGGCCATCCCCGACCTGCTCAAAGAAAAAAGTGCTGAAGATATTCTCAACACCATTCTGCTTCCGGCCATGAAGGAAGTTGGGCGCCTCTTTAATGATGGCATTATGCAGCTACCGTTCGTACTGAAGTCCGCCGAGGTGATGAAACGTGCAGTGGACATGATCAAACCGTTCATGAAGAAAAGTGCAGCAGGCGACAAAGTTCCACTCTTTATAATCGGAACCGTCGCGGGCGATGTACACGACATCGGCAAAAATCTCGTGGGCATTATTCTTTCTAACAACGGCTTCGATGTGGTGGATCTCGGCATCAAAGTGCCGATCGAACAGATGATGGAGGCGGTGAAAAAGCATGATGCCGCCGCGCTCGGCATGAGCGGACTTCTGGTGAAGTCCACCGCCGTCATGGCCGAAAATATGAAAATCCTCGAACACACCGGATTAAAAATGCCGATTCTGCTCGGTGGGGCGGCCCTGTCAGAAGAGTTTGTGGATCTGGCCTGCCGTCCGCACTATTCCGGTCAGGTGCTATACTGCAAGGATGCCTTCGCCGGACTGGCCGCAATGCAAACGCTCAAGGATACCGGCAAGTTACCTGAATATGTTGCGCCGACGCGCGACGGCCTCGGTTGTGAAGTTAAGCCTCCGGCGGATAAAAAACAGGTCGAGCCGATTGCACGCGACATTCCGGTTCCTGATGTGGAAACCGGAACAACCGTGACTGAAAACATCCCGCTGGACACGGTCTGGAAATATCTTGATCTCAATGGAATGATTAAAGGTGCGTGGGGTTACAAGCAAGGGAAGCTCGCAGACACTGAATATCAAAAACTGCTCGACGAAGAGGTTTATCCGCAGCTCGAAGAGATGAAAAAAATCGCCCGAGACGTGTTTGAACCGAAAGTCATCCATGGATTTTTCAACTGCCATTCCAAAGGCGATACGCTCGTCATTCAAAATCCGGTGGGCGGAGAAATCAACATGCCCTTCCCGCGTCAGAAAATAGAGGGCGGACTTTGTCTAGCCGACTTTTTCCGTCCTGATCATGACCTCTGCGCTTTGATGGCGGTAACGCTGGGTAATAAAATCATAACTAAAGAACACGAACTGCGCGATGCGGACCGTTATCAGGATTATCTACTGTTCCATGGACTGGCCGTTATGACCGCGGAAGCGCTGGCGGAAACCTGGCACCGGCAAATCCGTCTGTTTTGGGGCTCCAACGAAGGCGAGTTGACGCTTTTCGAGATTTGGAAGCGAAAACTCGACCAGAGCCGCTTCGGCTTTGGCTACGCACTCTGCCCCGATCTGGCGATGAATAAAGTCTGTTGTGACCTACTCGACACAGATCGTATCGGTCTAAACGTCACCGAACTTTTCATGGCTGACCCGGAGGTTTCCACCTTCGCGCTGATCACCCACCATCCGCAATCGTTTTACTTTGAAATCTAATCAACTAAACCACCTCATGCAGATCCTAACAACCCAGACCTCCAGAAAAAACCACCCAATTAATCCTAGTACCAGTATTAAACAAAAGACGAATGTTTCGCGGCTTGATGCCGGTCGGCAAATTTCACCCGAGTCTGGGCATATCCATTCGTTATCATTCATAAAGACACCCTTCTGATTCCATAGGTTTGCTCAATCTCAGCAATGAGCTCTTCGCGCATGGATACTGATAATTCTTCTGCTAAAACAGTTATGGTATGCACACGGCTAAGAGCCTTGGCAATAGAATCGGTCTGGATTCTCGGGACTTCCCTCACTCGGTGGAGCATGTGCTCAAAGACTTCTCGAAAAGCGGCTGAACATTTTATCTTAGGATGCAGGCTTTGCCCATTTTCCTGCGATATTTCTTTAAGCATCTGATTTACGCACCACTGACTGAACCATAATCCTTCGGCAGTGAAGTCCGGTGAAAAATATTTCAAAGCCCAATGATCAAGGGCTAAGTTTGGACAACCACTACTACTCAAACGATAAAAAAGCGCGAATCCCAACGCAACTTGTAGGTCGCCGGTTTTCCGGCAGATGACCCCAGCCCGTTCATATTCATATAAAACCAATTCATGAGAACGCCGCTGAGCGCAAAATGAATTCACCACGACCTCCATACTAACAGCGGCAGGACACCACACAACATCATCGGATTCCCGCAAAAGGCAGGTCGAACACTGATGCTGGCTCAGTTGCATCCAGTCTGCTTTAACTGTCGGTTGCGTTTCACCGAGGAGGCCCAGATCGCCACCTCCTGAACTTAAATCCAGCACATCACCTTCACAGGTTGTAATCTCAAATCTAAAGAGTTCATCCTGCTTCGAGGTTTCTTTGTTGAAATATTCCCAAATCGACGCGTACCTTTTCCCATGACTCGCCATCATCTGCCGCCCCTTTCATGATAACATCATAATTTTTAAAGAATGAACTTTTCTTACTTTAAATCAAGCTTTGCAAAACAATCAGTCAATTTTCTTAATAAGTTCACTCTTTTTAATTCGTTCCCTTTAAGTCCCGCGCGAGCGCCAGGCGAATCAACTCATTCACTGGGACTCCAGTATGGGCACACTTCAGAGTTAAATGCCTAAACACCTCATCCGGAACCCTGATATTCACCGTCACTCTTTCACTTCGTAGCTCATTCTTCATCGTATAAAAATGTATTAATAATTTATACATGTCAAACGAAATTCTTCTGTCGGGTATTGTTCTTGTTTGGGCGAACGACTTCCCATAATCTGTAGCGATATGGGAAGAATTCCGACAGCTTTTAGTTGCGATGAAGAGTTTTTAAAACTCATAGATGCCCGCGCGGCTTCGCTGGGCATGAGCCGTTCGCATTATATTATTCAAGTGCTTCGCAGCGATCTACTAGAAAAGTCTGACGGTCTCAACGTTGTTGCCGAAGCCACCACAGCCTACGGTAGCAACTTGAAAAAGAAATAACCCAAACCCTCGCCCCGTTTCTTCTCCAACCCGTACGAATTATTAATCTATGCAAAACATAGATTTAAGCATTAATGAGCGGGTATCTATCTGTTGGCGGTCAAGTGCGGCCAAACGTTCCAGACTGAATTCTTCGACACCGAAAGAAGCGGTTACGCTACCGTAAACCATGGCGCGGCGGATGGCTTTTTCATCCGTTCCCCCTGATTCAGCCAGCGCACCCATCAAACCTCCAGCAAAGGTGTCGCCTGCGCCGGTCGGGTCTTTAAAGTCCGCCAGCGGAAATGCGTGAAGCAGAAAGATTCCGTTTTTTGAAAACAACATACTGCCACTCTGTCCTTTTTTGATCAGGACAAACTTCGGCCCCATCGCCAAAAGCTTTTCTGAGGCATCCATTAGCGAGTGCGCACCGGTTAAAAGGCGGGCTTCAGATTCATTCAGCGTAAGCATGTCGCATTTTCCAATGACTTCGACCAGTTTGTCGCGGGCAATATTGATCCAAAGATCCATGGTATCAATCAACACGAACTTCGGTGAACGAACCTGCTCGAGGACATGAAGCTGAAGTGCGGGGGCGATATTCCCCAGAAAAAGATACGGCGCGTCACGATAGGCTTCCGGCAGTTCCGGCGAAAATTGTTCAAATACATTCAATTCGGTCAGAAGAGTCCGGCGGTTGTCCATGTTTTCTTCATAGACTCCCGACCAACGAAACGTTTTGCCTTCTTCAGTCCGAAGTCCTGCCAGATCAATCCCCATGTTCTCCCAAAGAGCACGGTGTTCCTGAGGAAAGTCGGTTCCCACGACGCCGACCATACCGGTTTTTACAAAAAAAGAGGCCGCCGCACAGGCGTAGCTAACCGAGCCGCCAAGGATTTCGACGCGCTTTTCACGGGGAGTTTCAATCGTATCGATGCCTATAGAACCAACGATAACCAGTTTGGTGGCGTTTATTTTATTCATGATTTCAATTACGCTGGGATGGCCGTGGTGTTCCGACAATTTCCTGAATTCGCACTTTAATCTCTCGGACTTCGGCGATGCCAAGCCCGTCGTGAATGCCTTCACGCACACGATCTTTTAGCATCTGTGAAAATTCAGGGATACGAGTGCCGGTCTGAAGTTTTACGTCAAGATCTATGCTGATAAGATCCTTTTCAACGCGAATCTTCGGATCAATCCCAACGACGGCACCAAACTCATCGCCAAGTTTACGAATAAAATCGCGCACAGCACTGATGCTGATCGAAACCGACCCATTGCCAGAATCAAATGAAATGTAGCGCGCTTTCTGACGGCGCGGCCCGAAGGTGACAAGATAAAGAAGAGAAAGTAATACCATAACGCCGCCGATACCCGCCGTCTGCAGGCTTTTCAGAGGCGGTAGCATATCAAAAAAACTCTGATTTACACCGGGGATATTCGCATGAATCAACGTAACCCCGAGCGCTGCAAACAAAAACCAGATCCCCACCCCAGTAAGTATATGAAGAAATTTTGTCATTTTACCCCTCCCGCCACAGCCTTCACGCCGCGGCGGATACTCTGCACCGCGATATTGACCGCCTGCACCCGCTTGCCGGTCATTTCTTCGACCGATTTCTGAACTTCGTGTTGCAACCGCCCGCAAACTTCAGGGATATAAACACCATATTCGAGCACCGCAGTCAGTTCGATAACGATCGTATTTTCGGATTCAACGGCGACGCGGACACCGCGATCACGTGTCCGTTTGCCGATAATATCAACGAGTTCGTCAACCAATGTTCCGGAAAGTTCTACCACACCGGGAACCCGATTGGCGGCTTCATGAGCGATGACCGCGATGACGTTGTTGTGTATGCGCACGACCCCGAGACCCGCATCGTCAGATTTTTCTTCCGGAATAGGCCAATTCCGGGATGGCGGAACATTTCTATCGCTCATAGAGGGTCTCCTTACTGCCGATCCACCATGAAATTTTCGTGCATGAATTTTTCAAGGAAGGCGGTGTTGTATTCGCCTCGGCGAAAACGGTTATCCATCAGCAGGGCGATACCAACCGGTACGCTGGTGTGCGGACCGTTGATGGTAAATTCCTCCAGAGCGCGGTGCAACCGATTCAGCGCTTCTTCGCGCGTAGCGCCACGGGCAATGATTTTGGCGATCATGCTGTCGTAATACGGTGAAATCGTGTAGCCGCTATAAACATGTGAATCGATCCGGATGCCGGGGCCACCAGGAAAATGCACGGCATCCACCTTACCCGGCGACGGAGTGAAGTTTTTATAAGGATCTTCAGCATTTACGCGGAATTCGATAGCAAAATAGCGGGCTTTTACATCCTCTTGGGTAAAAGAAAGCTTTCTTCCGGCTGCGACCAAAATCTGTTCTTTTACCAAATCAATCCCTGTTACTTCCTCTGTGACAGTATGTTCCACCTGAATACGGGTATTCATCTCCATGAAGTAAAACTTTTTGGATTTTTCGTCATAAAGGAACTCCAGCGTGCCGGCACTGCTGTAGCCCACCGCCTTGGCGGCTTTCACACCAGCTTCACCAAGCACTTTACGCTCTTCGGGTGTAAGCGCCGGACAAGGGGATTCTTCCACCAGTTTCTGATGCCGACGCTGAATGCTACAATCTCGCTCGCCTAGATGCACCACATTGCCATAGTTGTCGCCGATAACCTGCACTTCCACGTGGCGGGCCGACTCGATGTATTTTTCCATAAACACATCAGGATTACCGAAAGCACTTCCGGCTTCAGCGCGGGCCATCATAAATCCCTGCGCCAGACTGACATCGTTATGCGCTACGCGCATTCCCTTACCACCACCACCAGCAACTGCTTTAATCAGAACGGGATAGCCCATTTTATGAGCCAGTTCCAACGCCTCTTCTTTAGTGGCCAGAATACCGTCGCTACCGGGCGTGATCGGCACACCGGCGGCTTTCATCGTGTTGCGTGCAATAGCCTTGTCACCCATCTTGCGGATAACTTCGGGTGTCGGACCGATAAACGTGATATTGCAGCTCCGGCAGATTTCAGCGAAATGGGCATTTTCAGCCAGAAAGCCATAACCGGGGTGAATGGCATCCACATCCGCCACCTCAGCCGCGCTGATAATATTGGCCATTTTCAAATAGCTGGCGCTGGCTACGGCCGGACCAATACAAATGGCTTCGTCCGCCATCTGCACATGAAGCGATTCGGCATCCGCCTCGGAATAAACCGCCACGGACTTGATCCCAAGCTCTTTACAAGCTCGTATAATTCGCAACGCAATCTCGCCTCGATTAGCAATCAGTATTTTTTCGAACATAAAAAACCTTCAGTTAAATCCGAAATCCGAAACTCTAAATCCGAAACAAATTCAAAAATCTCAAACTCGGTTTCGTATTTCGAAATTCGTGCTTCGAGTTTTAAAATTATGCTGGCTCAATGAGGAAAAGCGCCTGACCAAATTGGACGGGCGTGGCGTTATCCACCAAAATCTTCTTAATCTTACCCTTCTTCTCCGCCTGAATTTCGTTCATCACTTTCATGGCTTCAATGATGCAAACGACCGTATCGGGGTTAATATCCTGACCCACTTGAACAAAAACATCAGAATCCGGCGACGGGGAACGATAGAAAGTTCCGACCATCGGGGACTTGATTTCAACCAGCCCTG
>JBBQSL010000064.1:0-16058 GCA_038213895.1 Kiritimatiellales bacterium
GCAAACTCCGGCGGTTTGTTTTATCCAACTCGATGGCAACGGCGATAGAAAACGAAGAGTCTTTTAATTCGTTATGCGGAGTGAGAAGGGTTGCGTCCTGCCTGAGAATGGCGGTGGATTTCTGCCCTTGATGCGCTGAACGATACCACGGCCCTCACTAAAAGCGGAAACACCTTTTCTAATCTGAACGGCCTGACCGCGGAATACATCGGCCCAGCGAATAATTGACGGCATAGAAGACAGCATGGCGACCGGAGCGCAAAATGAAAAAGATGATCTTGTGCGTGACGTTCGCCGTGCTGGCTGTCAGCGCAACAGTCTGGGCTGGGAATTTCGTTTATAACGGCTGCCTCGAAACGGCGGACAGCGAATTCTTTTCGATTTCCAAACATTGGAAACGTTGTACTAAGAAAGGTAGAAGGGTGAAAAAAATGCTTTTTGTTTGCGTTCTATGGGCTGTTTGCGCGGCCATGCCGGCTGTGGCGGAACTTCCGCTGCCGTTTGATTACCTGCCGCTGGTCGATCAGTCGCTGGTCGATACGCCGTGCGGCGACCGCAATACCGGGGTGGAATTTGTGATTCCCGATAGCGCGCTGATTCAGAACGGCGGAAAATTTTTGAATGTTCAGAATCCGCCGGCCGGCGTGCGGAAGGCGGCCGGTGACGGCGTCGCCGATGACACCGAGGCGCTGAAAGACGCCCTCGACTACATGAAGGATGTCTATGTGAAGGACGGCTGGTACGGCCCGAATATCTATCTCTATTTTCCGAACGGAACCTATCTGGTCTCGGATACGGTTTTTTATCGCGGCGATGCGGTTCACATCGATAAGTGGGGCGGTGTCAGCCCGCCGCGCGGACCGAACATCTTTGATCTTTGCGCGATGCGGCTGATGGGGCAGAACCGCGAGAAAACGATCATAAAGCTGGCAAATGGCGCGTCGGGATTTGGCAATCCGGCAGAACCCAAAGCGGTGATTAAAAACTATCATGAAACAGTTAGGGTTAACAACGCCGCATCGAAAAACATGATCAACAATTTGACGATCGACACCGGGGTTCGCAATCCCGGTGCTGTCGGACTGACATTGGTCAGCGCCAACCGATGCGGGGTGTCGAATGTTCGCATCAAGAGCGGAGACGGACAGGGGGTTGCCGGCTTCTGGGTGAAAATAGCCTGTATTCTTGGGATGGTTCAGGATGTCACCATTGACGGGTTCGATTATGGTGTGAAATTCGATGTGCCTCAAATTACTGATATGCAAACCGTCGGATTCGATCACATCACCCTGAAAGATCAGAACAAAGCGGGACTTCATTTCAAGGTTGGGTCAACCGCGGTGAGGAAAGCGCTTTCGTTGCAATCGAAAAAAGGGGTGCCTGCCGCCGAAGGCGCTGCGCAGAATGGCGCGCAGTTGGTTGTGCTGGACAGCCGGTTTGTCGGGAACGATTCGTCGATTTGCGCCGTTTCCGCGAGCTCAGCGAAGTATGAACATATTTATGCGCGGAATGTGAAAACCGAGGGCTATAATGGCGCGGTGTCCGTTGCGGGAGAGATGACGGTAAGCAGCGCTGACGTGGTTGAGTACAGCTCCATTCCGGTTGAAAAGAAAACCGCCGGTCTGGTGGTGGAGGATTTTCCCGTCCTGCGTTTCCCGGAGCTGTCGCAATGGGTGAGTTCCGATGCGTTCGGTGCCGTCGGCGATGGTGAGGCTGACGATACCGCCGCGATTCAGCAGGCGCTTAATTCAGGGTTGTCGCTGGTCTATTTTCCGAAAGGAAAATACAAATTCACGACACTGCGTGTTCCGAAAACGGTGACGACAATCTATGGAATGGGCGCTTCCCTTGAAGGGATCTTTCTGGTAGATGAGGCATCGGATCAGTACCTGACCATTCATGATGTTTATGAGAATAAGCTGGCGGTTGAGCTTCATGCGCAGCGGAACATGGTGTTGTACTACGGACGTTGTGTGTTTTCCAATCTACAGAACCTGCCGGTCAAGATTCACATTTCAACGATGGTGTCGGTGGATAACAATCATAAGTTTTGTACCGGAAACACGCTGGTCTATGCCCGGTCGATTAACACCGAAAGCATGCGGTTTACAGACTTCACTGTCGACGGTGGAATCCTGTGGTGTCTGACATTTAAAACAGAACATAAACCTCAGTCCGCCTTTGTGATTAAAAATGGCGGGTTTGCCGAAATTATGAGCGGCTTTATCAGTGTGCCTACCGCGATGGGCTGGCAGCCTCGGGGAATCCATGCGTTTGTGACAGAAAAGGGCGGACTTTCTCTGATTGCCGCAACCACTCAGGAGTGCGGGTTTTATGAACCGGTCTGTTCCGAAGGAACTGTCTATGACTATATAAAATTTCCCCAGCGGCTGGAGAAATCGGCTGCCAACCGCTTCATCCCGCTGTTTATAAACTATTAACGGATCCGGTTTTCCCAATGATTGGAAAAATCACTGAAATGAAAGAAGGTATAATGTTTCGCAACCGGATAATCGGGATTCTTCTCACTCTTTGCGGCATAGTTGGCGCGGCCGTGCAGCCCGCCGGAATTTTTACGGATGGCGCGGTGCTGCAATGCAACATGCCGGTTGATATATGGGGAGCTGCCGATCCCGGAGAAATCGTCACCGTCACATTCGCAAGCCAGACGAAAACAGCCGTCACCGATGCATCCGGAAAGTGGCTCCTTCAGCTTGATCCGCTGAACGCCTCTTCTGAGCCGCGTTCCATGTCTTTTTCATCTTCCAATACTCCAGAAATCCAATACTCCAATCTCCTGGTCGGGGAAGTCTGGCTGGCGGGCGGGCAGTCCAACATGACCTCGGTGATGCGCAATTACAGCAAAACCTCGCAGCCGGATATCGATAGTGCCAATGATCCGCTGTTGCGCATGGTTACGATTCCCCGGTTGGAGTTTGCCGGACAGAACAACGATCGTCCGCAGTGGCAACAGAGCATTCCGCAAAATGTCGCCGGCTTTTCCGCTGCGGCCTATTATTTCGCCAAAAATCTGCGCGAAGTGCTCGGCGTGCCCGTAGGAATTGTTTCCTGCAGTGTCGGGGCAACTCCGGCCGAGGCATGGATGAGCAGGAAAACATTTGAAAGTAGCGAGGATCTCAAACGGATTCTTGACGCGTATGAAACCGGCTTTGAAAAAGAGTTCCCGGGCGGCAAGGGGTATCAGGAGAAGGAAGAGACTTATCTAGCTGCCACCGAACAATGGCTTGCTGTTAGTAAAACCGGAAAAAATCCAGGGCCGCGTCCGCAACAGCCCATGGGGCCGAAAAACTACCGCCGTCCCGCCGGCCTGCATGAGACCATGCTGACTCAGACGATTCCGTACACGGTATGCGGTGTCATTTGGTATCAGGGTGAAAACAATGCCGCCGCCCAGGCTGGTGACCATTATCGCACCGTCTTTTCCGCATTGATTGAAGAGTGGCGCGAAGAATTTAAAAATCCGGAGTTGCCGTTCCTGTTTGTGCAGCTCGCCACTTTTGGGCCGGTGTCAGATCAGACTGTTTACTGGCCGGAATTACGTGATGCTCAGCGCTGGGTTGAAGAAAATGTGGAAAACACCGGCATGGCGGTGCTGGTTGATGGCGGGGAGGAAAACAATATTCACCCTCACTCAAAAGACAAGGTCGGCTATCGTCTTTTTCTATTGGCCCGCAATTTGGTGTACGGAGAAAAAAAACTGCTTTGCCGGGGACCCCGCTTAAAAAAAACGGAAGTGAAAGATGGGGCGGTTGAGCTTGGTTTTGCAGATATCGGCTCCGGACTGGTGTTGAATTCAGCTCCGGTCAACGTATTTGAAATCTGCGGAAAAGATGGAGTTTATGTTCCGGCGTCAGCGAAATTGACGGAGGGGAAAATTGTTGTCTCGTCGCCTGCGGTTCCGAACCCGGAATCTGTGCGCTATGGCTGGAAAAAATGGTTTGTTCCAACCCTGTTTAATCAGGAAGGGTTGCCTGCGGGGCCGTTTCGGACCGACAATACTCCGCCGGTAAGCACAGGGCGCTATTATCTCGACACAATACATTAAGGAACCAGAGCTATGAGCGAAAAACAAGATGGACATCAGACCGTTACCGCCGCCGCAGACAAAGTTCCGTTCTGGAGGAAGGTCTTCTACGGGTGTGGAATGGGGGCCTATGTCATTCTGTTGCGCGGAGTCAGTCAGTTTGCCAACCCGATTTTTAATGACTGTTTAGGAGTTGATCCCCGGCTGGTCAGCTGGGTGCTGGGGGGCTCCCGGCTCTGGGATGCGGTCACCGATCCTATAATGGGAAGTATCACGGACAATACCACCTCGCGCTGGGGCCGCCGCCGCCCGTGGATCGCGCTGGGAGCCCTGCTGAGCGGGATCACCTTCGCCGCCATCTGGCTCTTTCCATCCGGTCTTTCCGAACTCGCCTACTTCTTCTGGTTTCTCATCACCTCTCTGATCTTTTTTGTGGCCTTCACCATTTTTTCAGTGCCCTACATGGCGCTCGGAATGGAGCTTAGTCCTGATTACAACGAGCGAACCGGCGTGATGGCTTATCGCACGGTAGTCAGTCAACTCGGCGCGTTTTTAATCTCCGGTATCTACTGGTTCATCAGTCTGGATCGGTTTGATAACATGGCTCACGGCATGCGCTATGCCGGGATCATTGCCGGCGTGCTCATCACGGTCGCCGCGCTGCTGCCGGCGCTTTTCTGCCGCGAACATCCATCGCTTCAGAAACGGAAAAAATCCAAGGCGGGTCCGAAAGTCTCCCTGATTAAAAGTTTTACGACCACGATGAAGGACAGAAGCTTCCTTATTCTGGTCGGAATCAACCTGCTGATGCTGCTTGGGCTGACGATGGTGGCGCATCTGGGCTATTACGTCACGATCTATCATATCTTCGGCGGTGAAAAAACGATGGAGACCGGAAGGCTGCTTGCCATCGCCGGGCTTTCGGCTCAGATTTGCACTGTTTTTTCTGTTCCGGTTCTGACCATGCTGTCGCGCCGGATCGGCAAAAATTCCGCACTGGGGCTTTCTATGATCTTGGCGATCATTGGGTCGGCTTTAAAATGGGTCTGCTACACTCCGGCGAATCCGTGGCTCAGTCTGATTCCGGGCATCGTGATGGGTTGCGGACTGGCCGCCACATGGACGCTCATCAACGCCATGCTTCCCGATGTGATCGACCTTGATGATTTGAAAACCGGGATCCGGCGCGAAGGAATGTACAGTGCAGTACACAGCTGGATGTGTAAGGTTGGTATGTCGCTGTCGCTGGTGATTTCCGGCTATGTGCTCAGCGGCTCCGGATTCAATGCGATGCTGGGACCGGATCAGGCGCCCCGCACCATCTTTTTAATGCGGCTCTTTTTCTGCATCATTCCGGTGGCCTCCATTGGAAGCTCACTGGTTCTGCTGCTGATTTATCCTTTGAAAGAAAAACGGGTCCGCGAGATCCGCAGTCAGCTCGAAGCCCGCAATAATTCAGAAGAGGCAACGGCTGGATCATGATTCATTTTGCACAGGTACAGAATGAGGACTTTACGGCATGGCTGCTGTGTGCCCTGGAAGATTGTCGAGAAAATGAGCGATCCGTCCTGAATCTTCCAGCGGGCCAGCATCACATATTTACGGAATCTCTTCCGGAAAATCTCTGCTACATCTCCAATCACGATTCCGGTTTAAAGCGGATTCTGTTCGACCTGGAGGGGGTGGAAAATCTCACGATCGACGGTAACGGCGCGGAACTGGTTTTCCACGGTGCGGTGGTTCCGTTTTATCTGAACCGGGCCGCGAACATCACAATCCGGAACCTGAAGATCGATTGGGATCGTCCGTTTTTGAGTCAGGCGGAAATTGTCGGATATCAGCCCGGGATTCTGGATCTGCGCTTTCCGGATGACTATCCCGTTTGTATCGAAAACGGAAAGCTCATCTTTACCGGAGACCATTTTCATTCTTCCATTCTCGATAACCTGCTGGAGTTTGACACCGTCACCCGCGCCCCGGCCAAAGGAGCCCGCGATAATTTTGGCCTGCGTGATGGCAGTCGGGCGGAGCAGCTGTCCGGCGGAGTGATCCGGCTCCGTTCTGCCTTCCATGAAGACAACCGGTTTAAGTCCGGTAACATGGTTGTTCTTAAACATGAAAAACGCCTCGCCCCGGCCTTTGTGCTGGCAGACAGCCGGAATATTTCTCTGGAGCAGATTGATATCTATCACGCCGGCGGCATGGGTGTGATTGTTCAGAACTGCCGGGATGTAATACTGGAACAGATCCGGGTAATACCTCGTCCGGGGTCTGGCCGGCTATTTTCTGTTTTTGTTGATGCGTTTCATTTTACGGATTGTCGGGGACTGCTTGAGATCAAAAACTGCCTGATGGAAGGGCAGATGGATGACGGGGTGAATATTCACGGTATTTTTCTTCGTGTCGACAAGGTGCTGTCCGCCCGGCAGGTTGAGCTGCGGCTGATGCACCACCAGCAGGAGGGAATTCAGACTCTCTTTGCCGGAGACCAGGCAGAGTTGTTTGAGGACGGTGCACTTTCCTGCGTCGGGTCGCTGCGCGTGACCGAGGTGCGGCCTCTCGACAGCAAACGGTTCGCCGTAACATTCGACTCGGATCTGCCGGCCGATTTGCCGACCGAGCGTCTTCTGGTTATGAGGGCAGAGCACAATGTTGATGTGCGGATTTCCAATTGTACGATGAGGAATAACCGGTCGCGCGGTGTCTTGTTCAACACCTACGGCCGCTGCCGAATAACTGACTGTTATTTTAAAACACCGTGGCAGGCCATTCGTGTCAACGGGGCGGTGGACGGCAAGTGGTACGAGTCCGGACCCGCTGGTACAGTCGAAATTTCAGGTTGCACATTCGATCGCTGCGGATACTCCATCGGCCAGCCGGTTATTGAAGCGACGGTTCGGAACGGAACGCCGGTTGCGACCACGAAGCCGTATCATCAGAAGATGGTGGTGCGGGATAACCACTTTATTCCGGATCATCGCTGCGTGCTTTCTGTTAGTAATGTTGCGGAGTTTGAGTTTTTTGATAATCAACTGGAGGGGGACTCCCCTGTAGAAATAACGCAAGGGTCCCGGGTTGGTGTCGGGCGGATGCAGGACGTTGCGGTGTGTTTAGAAACGGAGAAATAGAACGTGAAGAAGCCTTTGAATATTCTTTTAATGGTGGCGGACGACCACGGGCGCGAGGCGCTCGGCTGCTATGGAAACCCGGTTGTTAAAACCCCGAATATGGATGCGCTGGCGGCGGACGGAACCCGGTTCAACAATGCATTCTGCACCAGCGCCTCCTGCGCGGCCAGCCGTTCGGCCATTCTGACCGGCCTGCACAACCACACCAACGGCTCGTTCGGTCATACGCATGGCATTCATCACTTTTCGTGTTACGACTGGGTAAAAAGCCTGCCCGCCTTCTTGAATGAAGCGGGTTACCGCACCGGCCGGGCCGGCAAAAAACACTTTGCGCCCGAGTCCGTTTATCCGTTTACTTTCGGAGGTGATGAGCGGGAATTCAACCGTGACGACATCGCCTCCGCTGAATCCTGCCGCGGGTTTATCGAACAGGAGGAACCCTTCTTCCTCTACTGGTGCTCCTTCAACCCTCATCGCGACGGACGCACCATCGACACGCATCCTTGTGCCCCGAACAGTTTCGGCAATCCGGTCGAACCGTTTCCCGGCGACACCGAACAGACTTACACCGACGACGAAGTCATCGTGCCGCCGTTTTTGAGTGACAACCCTGAAACCCGTTCGGAGCTTGCACCGTATTACCAATCCATTTCCCGTCTCGACCGAGGCATCGGCCGTCTGATCAAAATTCTCAAAGAGACCGGAAAATATGACAACACGCTGATCATCTATATCTCCGACAACGGCGCTGCATTTCCCGCCTCGAAAACCACCCTCTACGATCCCGGCATGCGGCTGCCCTGCATTGTCCGCAACCCGGAACAGGCGCAGAGCGGGCAGGTCGTCGACGGCCTGATCAGCTGGGTGGACATCACCCCCACGATCCTCGACTTCGCCGGAGTCACTCCGGAGGACGCCAGCTTCCACGGGCGCTCATTCCGCCCGCTACTCGGCGCACAGCCGCCCGCAGAGTGGAATGGAGAAGTCTACGGCGCGCACACCTTCCACCAAATCACCAACTATTATCCGATGCGCGTGATCCGCTCGAAAAAATATAAATTTATTTGGAATATCGCCTATCCGTTGACTTATTCCTTCGCTTCCGATCTGTGGGCTTCCGCCACATGGGAAATGGTGCGGCGCGACAAACCGGAATTTTTCGGTGTCCGCAAAGTCGAGGACTACATGCACCGGCCCTGTTTTGAGCTCTACGACCTTGAATCGGATCCCGATGAAGTGGTCAACCTTGCCGAAGACCCGCAACACCGGGAACGGGTGGAGAACTTCTGCGATAAGCTCAAAACCTTCCAGCAGGAAACCAACGATCCGTGGTTTCATAAATGGGAGTACGAATAATATGTCCCTGATTCAGATTGAAGAAAGCGGGTTGCATCTGGTCATCGAAAAAGGTGCGATGACGCGGCCCGCCGGCTCCAATGTTTGGAAACCGAAAGAGCGTGTGCTGGAAGTCACCCTGCCGGAAAAAATATGGCGCGGATGTTTCGTGTCAGCAGCATATGAACAGGAGAATTGAAATGGACGCAGAAGTCGAAAAATATATCCAAATCATCCGGGACGGCATTCGGGGTGAGTATTCAGGGGTGTTCCGTAAAAAGGGAGGGATTTTTAAATTTCCGTTTCTGGTGCCGGGGAGCAAGTCGTACGCCGATGTGCTGTGGGATTGGGACTGCCTGATTATGCGCATCGGGGTCTGGTCGGGCTTCATGGCCATGTGGGCCGGCATCGCCACGCCGGAGCAGGCGAAACGAATGGTCGAGGAACATCTGAAAAACGAGAAAACTTTCTGCGCACCGTATGGTGTGCGCACCCTCTCGAAGATGGAGAAAATGTACAACCTCCGTGCCTCCGGAAATCCTTCTTCGTGGCTCGGCCCGATCTGGGGGATTTCAAATTACATGACTTTTATGGGTCTCGTGGACTATGGCTTCGAAGCAGAGGCCCGCGAGCTGGCTGAAAAAACCATCCGGTTGTTCGGTCGTGATTACGAACGATTCGGGGCTCTTCATGAATATTATCTGCCGGAAAACGGGGAGCCGGTTTTGAATCGCGGTTTCCAGAACTGGAACTACCTCGTGCTCAATATGATCAACTGGTATGAGGGAAAGATGCCGGTGCGCGAATTTTAATCAGGGAGAATCAAGTGAAAAAAGAAATACAAATTGCGGGGATGATCTATGCGTTGCTGACTGGCGGATCTTTGGACGGCCCGCTTGAGGCGGAGCAGTTTTCTGAACAGGCCTTTTTGAAAGACCGCCCGCTGCCGCTCCGGCAGATTGAGACAACGGCGGTCATTGATGTGGCGGATTTCGGCGCGAAGCCGGATACCGGGGAGAATATGTTGCCCGCGCTGCGGGCGGCGGTCACGGCGGCAATAGACCGGAACAAACCGGTTACGGTGAAGTTTCTGCCGGGTGAATACCGCCTGAATGCCGACGAAGAGTTGACTGCCTGTTTTACATTCCGCAATGTCGAAAACATTGTGATGGACGGAAACGGGGCGGAACTGATTATTCAAAATCCGCGCATGAGCGGATTCCTGGTCGAAAATTCGCGGCGGATCATTATCAAAAACTTCAGTGTCGATTATGACCCGCTGCCGTATGCACAGGCATGGGTAACGGCGGTGGATTCCGCAGCCCGAACCTTTGAGGTACGTCTGGATGAGGGCAGCTCCGAGATGGATCTGCCATATTTCAGAAAAGCACTGCGCAAATGGGGAACGCTGTACGACCGCGACAATCCGCTTTTGGCAAAAGGGGACGACTGCTGGATTGTGCTGAGGGACTGGGAGAAAAACGGAGAGCGTCAATACAAAATTTCCCATTTGCGCGGGTCGCCGGAAGTTGGCGATGCTTATCTGCAGGTGGCACGCGAAAACGGCTGCAAAACAGTGATGCTGCGAAATGCCATCGATGTGACGCTTGAAAATCTGACCACCTATGCCTGTCCCTCTTCGCCGTACACCGGCAACTCCTGCTCCAATATTGGAATCTTCAGTTGCAAGGTGCTGGTGAAGCCGGGTCGATGGATTGGTTCCAATGCCGATGCAGTTCATTTTCAGCGCAATGCGGTTGGCCCCTGGGTCGAAAACTGTCAGTTCGAAGGAGTATGTGATGACGCAGTGAACATTTATGCCGTGCCCAACGTGATCACTGCGCAGCCGTCGGCTGATTCCCTGACGGTGAAAGCCTTAATGCCGGCCACAGTGACCGAAGCGGCTATTGGCGCGACCGTTTGGGTATTTGATCCGGTTAAGGGTGCGCTGATTTCCGAAGCCGTGGTGAAAGAGATTCAAATCGGCGGAAAAGAAAACACAGTGATACTGGATCGGGAGATTCCCCGGCTGACGTTGAAGCCGGAAGAAGAATACGGCGAGCCGCTGGTTTATTTCAGTCATAACCTCAGTTCACAGACTGTTTTTAAAAACAATCAGATCCGGCATCCCCGTCGCTTCGGTTTAGTTCTGCCGACGCAGGGGGTCTGGGTGGAAGGCAATCTGTTTGAAGATTGTGGAGCCAGCGCCATTATCGCGTCTAATCACATTCGGGTTCGCGAGGAGATTGATATGTTTACCGGCGGAAATCTGGTGATCCGCAACAACACCATTCGCAACGGCGAGCGGTGGTGTCAGTCGGAGCTGATGAATCAGTATGGTTCAATCAACCTGTCCGTACTGCGGAACAACCATCAACCGGCAGAATGGCGGGCGTTGGATAATGTGCTGGTTGAAAACAACACGATTGAAAACTGGCGTACCTGTGGCATTCGCATTGTGAACGGCGGCACGAATGTGACTGTGCGCGGCAACCGGATAAGCTCGGACGCATCGGGTCCTTTGCTTCCCGGTGTGCCGCACGCCGGGATTTTGATTGAGAATTCAGAGCCCGTTGTTCTGGAAAACAATATTGTGACAGACAGCAGGCCGGTTGAAGAAACGATCATTCGCTGACAATGGATATTTGAAACCGGATGAACAGGAGGGCGGGATGAACAGGAACGCGAAACAATATAAACGGCGCGATTTTTTAAAAGTGACTGGATGCGGGCTCGGGGCCTTCGGAATGAGCGGGATGATGAATAAAGTCTCTGCCGCGAGTACTGCGGGCGGGTTTCAGCCGAACCTGTTGTTTGTTTATGCAGATCAGTGGCGGCGTATGGCGATGAGCTATTACAGCGATTCCCGCTTTGACGGCACCTGCAATCAGGGCGATCCGGTTCGGACTCCGCATTTCGATCAATGCGCACAGGAGGGAATGATTTTTCATAACTCCGTTTCAGTATGCCCGCAGAAAAGGGCTCATCCGCAGAATCTGTGGGTTGATTTCGGCTCAGGAAGTTCAGTTCGGCTACGATGTTATGAACCCAGCTCTCCACCTTCCTCATTCGCGTTCATTCGCGGTTACAAACTCCTATGACTTAAATGGAAACCGTACGAATATCGTTTATCCGGGTGGGCTGAAGGTAAATTATACCTTTGGTTTCGACAACCGACTGGAGAGCGTCATCATGAAATACACGAACAGCATGAAAACAATCAGTTTCGGATGAGATACGGCATCACGATTGACAGAATAAAGGTCAAATGGGGGTCAAAATCGGGGTTAGCCAAAGAATTTTAGAATCTGCAATCCAGTAATTTTAGTTTGCTGAATTGGGGTGGAGAGAGATAGCGCCAAATGATAATTTGATTTCCAAGGATTGAAAACCGTTCGTTCAGATTAGCGGTAATAGCGATCCAAAAAAATGAGGAGCAAGCGAGACGCTTACTCTACGTTTAAAAAAGCGAAAAGCTTGATTAGCATTGGGAAATAAACGACGAACGAGCATGACGGTAAAACAGACAGAACTAAACGATATGTCGCGGTGGCAACTGATGTTCCGGGCGATGCAGCACCGCAATTTCCGCCTTTTTTCATGGGGCAAGGTATTTCCTTGCTCGGTAGCTGGATGCAAGTGACGGCGGTTGCGTGGCTGGTCTGGCGGCTAGAGCACAATGCATTTCTGCTTGGCCTGGCCGGATTTACCTCTCAGATTCCCGCGTTCATCATGGCACCGCTGGCTGGCGTTCTAGTGGACCGCTGGAACCTCCACCGCCTGGTGATCACTACCCAGATTCTTTCCATGATTCAGGCGCTGACTTTGGCGGGGCTGATGTTTTCGGGACACATCACAATCTGGCAGATTATCCTGTTGTCGCTGCTGCCGGCGAAGGCTTTTGTTTCTTGATAAATGGGCTCAGTTATATTGCGGTGATCGCCGGACTTCTGATGATGCGATTACCGCCGCACTGCCGGATTGTGACTGGTAAGGCGGTATTTCATCACATGAAAGAAGGAATTGTCTATGCTTTTGGGTTCCCGCCGATCCGCTCGCTGGTTTTTGCGGCAAAGCTGGATAATTTGCACCGGCTGATTCGTCCGATTTATGTCCGCAAGGGCATTATTCCGGAAGTCGCCGCTGGTCTGCAAGCCGTTACTGGCGCTACACGGCCGTAGGAACAGGTAATGCGTAATTTGAGAAGAGGAATTCTTTCATGAGCAACGGCTCCTTTCTCTTATACCAAATTACGCACAATGTTCGGTAAAAAGATAAAGGGTAGGGCGTGTTCGCCGAACGCGCCGCACGGTGGAGTGGCTCTCCTGCTCAGTCGGCTTGGCGTGCGTGCGGACGGTTCGGCGAGCCATCCCTACCCAGACTAATAAATACGAGTTTTCACCCGTAATGGTGTCTTTCTCAGTTACGCATTACTCGTTACGCATTACTCGCCACGCATTACGCGCCACAACATTTTTTATATTTTTTACCGCTTCCGCATGAGCAAGGGTCGTTGCGACCGATGATGGGCCCGGTGTTACGGATCGGTTGCGGGGGCGGAAGATCCATCGGCGGAGCACCGTGTCCAAGTTGGGCGGGAGCTCCGCCTTGTGCAGCGTGTTGGCGCGCGGCGGCCATGGCGGATACCTGCGGTTGTTGCATGCGGTTGGTTGCCATCATTTTATTGATTGACTGCCAGAAGCCTTGCAACGCTTCCATCGACGAGCCGGTCCGGAAGATGTTTTGCGCGATTTCATTTTTGATGCGATCCATCAGGTCGCCGAATAGGTTGAAGGCTTCGCGCTTGTACTCAACCAGCGGATCGCGCTGGCCGTAGGCGCGCAGGCCGATGCCTTCACGCAGGCTGTCCATGTTGCGCAGATATTCCTGCCAGTGTTCGTCCACCGACTGCAGAATGATCATCATCTCAAGTCCTTTGATGCGCGCCGGATCTTCGTGAGTCACTTTTAGTTCGTAGGCTTCTTTGACGCGTGCAAGAACCATATCGATTCGTGCCTCGGCATCAGCGACTGTGGGCAGTTCTTCCGCGCGCAACCCGATCGGGAAGGTTGTATTGGCCCAGGCGACGAATTCTTCGGCGGGTGCGCTGGCATTTTCGTCTATGATGTCGCTGATAACGTCGTAGAGTAGGTCGCGCGGTTTTTCGCTACGCAGGACGGTCTGGCGGAAGCCGTAGATTACGGTGCGCTGCTGGTTCATCACGTCGTCGTATTTCAGCGTATTTTTGCGGATGCCGAAATTCATCTGTTCAACGCGCTCCTGCGCCTTTTCGATGGATTTGTTCAGCCACGGATGTTCGAGCACTTCGCCTTCTTCGATGCCGAGTTTTTCCATGATACCCGCAATACGATCCGAGCCGAACAGGCGCATCAGGTCGTCTTCGAGCGAAACAAAGAAACGCGAAAGTCCGGGGTCGCCTTGGCGCGCACAGCGGCCGCGCAACTGGCGGTCGATGCGGCGTGACTCATGGCGTTCTGACCCGATCACATAAAGGCCGCACGGCTTTTCGGTCAGCAGTTTTTTCAACGTCAGCGTTTCGCCTGCGGGCTTGTCGCTGAGAGAAATTTGCGAACGGATCTGGTCGCGTTCCATCCAGACGACGCCCTTACCGAGTTTAATGTCGGTTCCGCGGCCGGCCATATTGGTGGCGATGGTGATGGCACCCGGTTGACCGGCCAGCGAAACGATCTCGGCCTCGCGGGCGTGGTTCTTGGCGTTGAGTACGTTATGTGGAATACCTTGCCGGTCGAGCATCCGGCTGATCACTTCCGAGGTTTCGACGGTTGCGGTACCGACGAGCACGGGTTGCTTTTTAGTGTGGCAGTCTTTGATCTGCTCGATGACGGCGTGGTACTTCTCCCGCTTGGTTTTATAAATCTGGTCGTTGATATCCACGCGGCGGATCGGGCGGTTGGTGGGAATAACCACCACATCGAGTTTATAGATTTCATGGAATTCGCCCGCTTCGGTTTCGGCGGTACCGGTCATGCCGCAAAGTTTTTTGTACATGCGGAAATAGTTCTGAATGGTAATCGTCGCCAGCGTTTGGGTTTCGCGTTCAATTTTTACACCCTCTTTAGCTTCAACGGCCTGATGCAACCCATCGCTCCAGCGGCGGCCCGACATTAGGCGTCCGGTGAAGGTATCGACAATGATCACCTGATTATCCTGCACCACGTACTCGACATCCTTTTCATAGATGCAATGGGCGCGGATTAATTGATTCACGGCATGAATGCGCTCGCTGCGATTGGTAAAATCATCTTGCAGCTTTTGGCGCAGAACCAGTTTCTCTTGCGGGGCGAGGCCGACGCGACCGTCGAGTTCCGACAGTGATGTAGCTAAGTCGGGCATCAAAAAGCTTTCGGGATCTTCGGGGCTGAGGGTTTCGCAACCTTTATCCGTTAGATTGGCATCGTGCCCTTTTTCATCCACGGTAAAGAAAAGCTCCTCACGAAGCGCGCGCGCCTCTTCCTTGTAGGAATCGGTGATCATCATATTATTCACCTGCTCCAGCAGGCGGCGGTTCGCGGGCTCTTCGATCAACTTGGAAAGCTGCTTGTTTTTTGGCATCCCCTGATGCACCTGGTAAAGCTTGCGCTGGGCGGCGTCCTTATCCTCTTTCGTCAGCAGCTCCTGCGCATCGGTGATTAACTGGGAGCAAAGCTCCTGTTGACGACGAACCAGCTTTTGCACGGTACTGTTCAGTCCTCGGTACTGCTCGTCGGCGGAATAAGGGGCGGGGCCGGAGATAATCAGTGGCGTGCGGGCTTCATCGATTAGGATGGAGTCAATTTCGTCGATAATGGCGTAAACGTGGCCGCGTTGCTGAACCATATCTTCTGGGCGCATGGCCATATTGTCGCGCAGATAGTCGAAACCGAACTCACTGTTGGTGCCATAGGTGATATCGCAGTCGTACTGCGCGCGGCGTTCCGGCGGCGGCATTTGGCCTTTCAGACAGCCGACCGATAGGCCGAGGTATTTATAAACCGAACCCATCCAGGTCGAGTCACGTTCGGCTAAAAAGTCATTCGTTGTAATGACATGAACGCCGTGGTCGGCCAAAGCATTCAGATAAACCGGCATCGTTGCGACCAGCGTTTTACCTTCACCGGTGGCCATTTCCGCGATCCGTCCGCCGTGGAGCACCATGCCGCCGATCAGTTGAACATTGAACGGCACCATATCCCACTCCAGATCGTGTCCGCAGACATGAACGGTGGTTCCGCACAGCCGACGACAGGCATTTTTCACCGTTGCAAAAGCTTCGCAGAGAAGATCATCCAGCGACTCACCTTTGGTGAGACGCTCCTTAAACTCGATGGTTTTCGCCTTCAGCTGATCATCAGAGAGTTTTTGATACGTCTCCTCAAGCTGATTAATGCGAGCCACCATGGGGGTCAGCTTTTTGATATCGCGCTCGTTTTTCGACCCGAAAATTTTCTTCAAAACTAAATTGATCATAAGGTTACCGGTTCTTGGTTATCAGTTATCGGTTAAAGGGCAGGGATTTAACCACGGAAACC
>JBBQSL010000065.1:0-15965 GCA_038213895.1 Kiritimatiellales bacterium
GCGACCTCGTCAACGTGTCCTTGCCAGTAAAGGTTTTGGCCTGTTACGTTGCGTCCAAAATTCAGGTTGCGCAATGAATCTAAGTTGAGGTCCTTCCAGTCGGAAATGTTCACTTCATCAGCCTTCACACCATTTATGTAAAGCGTCATGTAACCGCTGCGGCTGATGTTCACCACAAGGTGATTCCACACATTCGTGCCATTGTGCGGTGAATTCATAAATCTGCGGGAGGTGCCGTTGCACAGAGCGAAAAACACGCTGGTGTCTGAAGAATAAATCGCATAACCTGTATCGCTGTTGTCATTACCGCCCTTCGAGAGAATACGCGAATTGGAGGTGCCACTGGGCATACGCCGGAACCAGAGGGAGATGGCAAAATCTCCGGTGCCAACATCCAAATCGGGAGTATCGCTCACAGCGGCATAGGAGTTCGTTCCGTTAAAATAGACAGAGTGCGTCCCTTGTGTTTTAACCAGACTGTAGCTGACATAAGTCAACGTGGCGGTATGGCCAAAGCCAGAGGCATCGGTATTCGTATTATCGAAGCCCCACCAGCCCTTTTCCCCTCCAAGTTCATCACTAGCCAAGAGACCGGTCTCGGTGAATTTTATCGCGTCCGCTCTGACGGCTTTATTATCAGCCGTATTTACATAAAGCCGCACAGCTCCATTCGCCGCATCACGCCCTGCGGAAAATTCATTCGTGCTCACAATAACCCATCCCGCAGTTCCGGTCTGCTGGTTAACGCTAACGTTTTTATTGCCGGTTTTATAATAGATCGTGTAAGGAGCGTTGGTACTTGCGCTCGCATTGTTGTCCATTTTCCAGATCTCAACCTTATATTTTCGAGTAAAAGGAAACGTCGGTAGCCATCGGGCTAACTGCCCACCGGTTGCGTAACTATGAAAGCGTCCGTCTCCTTTGGAAAGGCCACCGATCGTCGTTTCACTCCAACTATCCGTATCGGACTCCGCATAGTCCACGGTGTGGTCATCAACGATCACAGTACTTTGGTCGTCGTAGACTGTTGGGAAATCGGGCTTGAGCCCGATGCGGGCATAGTCCATCAGGCTCTCGTCAAAGGCTCCGTACCAGCTAAGGTTATAGGTTGTCTGGTCGGCAATAGGATTATTGTTGCCCCGGTAGTAACGATTACGATCTGCAGTTTCGGTAGTTGTCCCTCCAAAACCTTTATAATCCGGCATCCAGCCAATCTGGATGTTGGAGAGATTCTGGTAGAGAGTGGATTGCGGATGATCAAAGTAAATTCCGACGGGAGACCAGATGTCTTGCATCGAAGGGTCCGCATACGCTCCTGAAATCAGAATCTGCTTCCAGCAATTGGTATTGCCGCTGCCGTTGGGGTCACCGCTGCCATTGCAAGAGGCGGCATGCATTAGGGCCCCATCGCCGCTGTCCTGCATGCAGTCGGTCAAACGAAGGTATTTGAACGTGTTGTTCCGTGCGAAATGAGTTCCGTAATCTTCGTTACCGGGACTGTTCTGTGTGCTCCAATGGCCGCGCAGGCTGACGGCATAGCGCGGGCTGTTATAGATGTCGCAATGAGACACTTCGCAGTCGCTGGTTCCATTGAGCACCACCCCGGCGGTCAACACCGCACTGACGCGCACCTCGCCCAGATCATAAATCTTGCAGTTGGAAATAATATTAGACTCGCTCTTGTTATTCGGATAGGCGGCTCGCTGCAAGTAATTCCTCAGCCAGATGCCGCCGACGCCGCAATGTTCAATCCAGCAACCGTAAACCAGATTGTGGTTGTTATCCTTATACATTTGAATGGCGCCACGACCCACATTATGGACGTGGCAATTCCGCACTTCTATGTGATCGGTGGATTGAAGTTCCAATGCACCTTGATCGAATACAGCTGTACCATAACCCGTATAAGCAAGGGTGAGTCCTTCGAATTTAATATGGTGGATATGGGTGCCGGGCGTGCTCCCGGCGACAGAAATCAAAACCGGCGCACCAAGGGGCACGCGCATATTTTGAGCAGTGGGGTTCCCTCCAGCTCGGGCGTAATAGTAAAGCCAACCGTCCGTCTTTGAATAATAAAACTCACCGGCCTGATCCAGAAAATTGGAAACCCCGGCCACAAAATATCGATCGGAACTTGAATAATCACCGGGCGGAAAGCTGGGGGACGACGCAAAGTAGAGCTTTCTGGTCGTTACGTTATTTGAGATGAGTGCGGGTGATGCCATACCCCAATCGCAATAGCCGCCATATATCCACCATGTGACCTGAGCGGTGTTTGTCGTGAAGTTTGTACAGGAAGAGAATTCGCCGGAATTGTATTGCAACCAGTCGCATCCGGTGACCGCGTCGTAACCGCCAGTAACGGATAATTTGTATGGGGATTGAGCCAGAGGATACCGGTCGTTTAGGACGTAATTGGGCGAACGCGCCAGTCGTCCGCGCACACCATTCTCATACAGTGTGAAAATTGTTTTGCCCGTGCCGACGTTAACTTTATAGATATTGCCCGAAGATGACGTCCAGCCGTTCAAGTCAGCGCACCCAGCCAATTCCACCGTGCCCGGCCCGTTAGCCGCTTTATAGATAATAAAATAACCGTTGGCTCCCGAATCATTTGCATTCGTAAAGGCGAGCGTATTTGTGAGGGCATAGGTACCCGGCATGATGTTCACGGTGATGTCCGCAGACATGCCGGAACTTATTGTTCGAATATAATCGCGGGCCTTGCTGATGGTAGCCCAGGCGGTTGCCTCACTCGTTCCGTTGGCGCTGTCACTGCCATTGGTTTTGACCCAGTACTCGGCAGCGGATACGGAATTGCCCGCAGTCAGGACAACGAAACTGAAGGCTGGTAAGGAATTGCCCGCAAGCAGTACTGCGAAACAGATTGCCCGTACAAGGAACGGGCGTAATGAATGAAAAGCGATTTTTCTGATAAGGCTCATCCTGACTTCATTTGTTAACTTCTTTGATGTACACGGTTCAAACTTTGCAGCAACTCCGGCTTGCGCCGCAGTGTCTGCTGTTTATCGATAAAAATATGTTATTTCACTCAAGTGTTCCGCTGACAGACAAGTCGTCAAAACGAAATATTCGTTTCGCTACGTCCGTTCCTGCTCCCTGTGAAGCCCAGAAATAAATTCTGAATTCAACCCCTTCTGCCACAGACTGAAGAGTTGGGACAACGGACACATCAACGGTGTTCTGAGTGAACTCTCTGAAATCTCCAGCTTTCATTTCGATTTTCCCGGCACCAACCGGTTTAGAAAAATCGTCAACGCTAGTATAAACGGAAAAATTATCCGGCGCACCCACGCCTTCATTATTTAAGTCACGCCGCAACGTGTAAAAAGTCATATTAGTAAAAGATATTCGTCGGTCTGATTTTGGGGAAATTTTGCAGTAAATATAATCTTTCTCTGCCACCGCCCCAGCCTCATCAGCTTGATCGAACCCTCTATCACTCAAAAAGAGTGCTCCTGGTTTTGTTGCAGCAATTCCTGATGTTGCATAAATAGCAATTACTCCACGCCCCATCCCGAATTCTTTTGTTGAACCAACTGAACTGTCTACAGATCGCTTGACAGAATCTTTATCCGCAAACTGGTAATTCGCAAACGTTTCCGCCATCAACGGAACTGTTAGGCAAAGACTCAGAGCGAACACTTCTATAAATTTACATTTCATAATTCATTCCTTTCAATAACTTCCTTTTATTCAGTATGCTTCTAACATCTAAAAAAACACTATTTCCGAATGTAGCCATTTCCAGACATATCGTATCTAAAAAGGGACACGATAAGACGCGGCTGCACTTTCGTATGATCAAATCATTTCAAAACAAAACTTAGACGATTTTATTATCCACCCTCTATTTCACTTCGGAGCACCAGGCTCCTGATAAAGCGCTATTATTTCTTCCGGTTTAAGAACGCGCTTGTATATACGAAGCTGATCTATATCACCGGGCCAGTTGTATCTCGGATTACTGGATACATAACGTCCAAGGAAAAAATCAGAAGCGGCAGGGATGTTGCGCCCTGCGCCAGACGAAATGTCTTCGCTGACTAGTTTCTCGCCGTTGACGTAGATCGACAACTCTTTGTCGCGGTCTATATTTACGATCACATGCACCCATTTACCCACCATGTCGAGACCACGGTAGAAGGGGCTGTAGGTTTTTATCCCGTCATTGAAAAGCAGGCGCACGTCTTGGTTATTAGCCATCAGGCAGAGGCCTGGGCGGTTAGAGGCTCCCCCGAAATCAATAAAACGCTCGGTAAAATTAGGGGTCACAGCCTGTCGAATCCAGACAGAAATAGCGTAGTTGCCGGTACCGATGGCGAGGGGTTCTGGCGCAAGAACGCGGGCGAATGCGGTTTCGCCATCGAACCGAAGCGCCTTGCCAAATTTGCCGTCGGCAAGTTCAACATTATTGTTGCCAACAAAGAGTGTATTGCCATTACCAGAGGCGTCGCCTATAGAAAGACCTTCACGAATTGTCGGCTCGTCAAAGGTCCACCACGCAGCAGCATCTTGAGGAAGAGGAACTCCTTTGCCGGCCGATGCCAGGACACTAGCACCTGGCCAGATATGGCCGTCACGGTCTATCACATCGACGCGAATAGTGTAGCTTTTCGCGTTCTCGAGGTTATTCAGGTGCGCTCCTTTAGTTTTGGCATCAACCGTTATCGGCGAAACTGTTGGATCTCCGGTGACAATCTGAAAACCACCGACGTCTTGAGATGATGGCGTCCAATAAACATCTATACCTCCATCGACTCCTTCTGCTGAGAGATTAACGATGGGCTGCGGAATCTCTCCCGCCAGAACCAAAATACCTTGAGAGCGGTTTCCACTACGATCTTCGGCCTGCAACCGCAAATCAGCCAACCACTCGTTTTTTAGGTAGGGAATCAATACTTTTTCAGTACCGGCAGGTATAAAAACTGGTTTAGCCGTAACAACACCCTCGACTGTAATCCAAACCCCTTTCAAATCGCTATCCGCCGGACGATTCCACGAAACCTCCAGAAAACGCTTTCCATCGGAGGAGGCTGTACGAACCGTAACGTTAGTCACTTCACTTGGGGCACGAAAGGTTTTTGGGAAATCGGCCTTGAGTCCAATCTGATTGTACTCCATTCGAACTGCATTAAATCCTTCGCGCCAACTACAATTTTCATACGTATGACGAATGTCCGTGCGATTGGTGCGGAAAGGTACTTTTGTTGAGCGAATTTCGATATTGCGCAACACTTGATCAGTGACACCTTCCGGATAGTCGAAAAAGATGCCGTTTGGTTTAACATCATTCATTGATGGATGCGCTGCTATTTCTTCGATGAGCAGTTGTTCAAGCGTATTGACCGGCCGGAAATCAGGAGTGCTAATACCCGCCATGTGAATCGCGCCCATGTCACCACTATCCTGTCCAAGACGATATAGATAAGTGTGGCGCACTGCATTATTTTCTGTAAACGGCCTACTCGAGTCTCCATAGGTGCCCTGAGCAAATGGTCCGCGAATAGATATTCCGTACCGTGCACCATCGAAAATTTCACAATAAGCCACGGTATTGTCGCTCGCACCCCAGATATTAATTCCGGCACTATCTACAGCTATCGAACCAAGGCCATGAATGAGGTTGTTTTCAATGCGGTTGAATTCATTTTTATCGTCAGGGGATTGTCTGCGTTCCCGATGGTAGGCAAGGCAAATGCCCGATATCCCGGCGTCTTCAATCCAGTTACCGTAGATCAAATCGCGCTTGTTTGACCGGTCAAGGTAGATGCCGTTTAATCCGGACCCTTTAATATGGTTGAAGCGCAATTCAACATTCTCAGTGTAGCGCAAATGGAGCGTACCATGCGCACCATATTCTGTTGATATAGACCATGGGAAAAGAGTGGCCCCTGTCATGGAAGAAAAAGTGTCCGTAAAGCAAAGGCTAAAGCCTTCAATGACGATATTACGGGCTGGCTCGGCTGCGCTTTGGCCTTCAATGTCAATGATACGAGGCAGTTTCGGAACGATAATTTCCTGTGTTTCCGGATTCCCGAAACGTGGCCAGTAATAGAGATAACTTGCCTGCGTATCGAGGTAAAATTCTCCCGGCTGGTCTAGAAGTCCCCTGGCTCCCTCAATGTAGTAGCGTGCCTGCTTACCAATTTCGGGGCATTTTCCATGGCTAGGCACGGCAATGGTTCGTTTTGAAAAATCAACGGCCTCAATCCGGCGCGTAACTTTATGCCAGGCTGCATAGCCCCAAGGCCAAAATACAAGATTTGCTTCGTTGCCGAAGGTCGTATTGAGAAGCGGCGCAAGGTCGCCGTTTCGCCAGGTGAGTAGGGTGTCAGTCCCGGCTTCGGCATTCAGGTAGCGGGCGCCGGAAAGCGGGAAACGGGCGCTAAATTCGTAGTTTGGGAAGCGGGCTTTGCGCGCGCGAAGACCGTTTTCGTAAAGGGTGCTAAATTCCTGCCCGGGTTCGACTTTCGCACGGAAAATATTTCCGTCCACAGACTCCCAGCCAGACAACCGTTTACCCCCAATCAGTCGGACAGAGCCTGAGTCGCCCCCACCCCGATAGATGACCCAATGTCCGTTTGTTCCTGAATCTTCCGTTTTCAGAACAAAGGGTTTATTCAAAAAATAATTGCCAGGAGCAACTTCAACCAAAATATCTCCGGTCATCTTCTCACGAATGCCCCGCACGGCATCGCGTGCACGTTCAAGTGTCGCGAACGGAGAATTGCGCGTTCCAGGATTCAAGTCGCTGCCATTTGGCGTGATGTAAAAGACGGCCATGAATGCGTTTGTATTGATTTCACTGGCGCAGCCCACACGGACATACCCGACAACAACCGTCATCCAAACAACGCCCATAAGCACAGCATTAGATAGAGACCATAAAATATTTTTTCGCTTCATCTTCCATTCTCCTTTTACAAACATACCGACCTTCTTGAGGTTGCTGCAGATACAATCCCATCACGAGCCGATTATATACGTAGAAATGGACAAAAATTTTGCAAAAACAGACATCAACGTATCCGGTACCGGATACGGCATTTAAACTTAAAGTCTACTATTCCTAATCCCAATCCCAATCCTGCGAAGCCTTGCCCGCCCAGTGTTCTGCCGCTATCATGTCCCGAAAAGACAACGCTTTTCCCGATTATGTTTGCACAACAGCGTTGCGAAATAACGCAAAGGAGTGACAAATGGGGCTCGTGGCAAAAAAAACACAATATAAGAAGCGGATGGGTTCTACCAATCAGCTGGGTGCGCACATTGATCCCGAGGAAATTCTTCTGCGTAACCGGATTTTAGAAGCAGCCGGACTGGAACGTTTCTTAATCCGCTTCCCTCGACTGCTTCTCCGCGCCCATTTTTATTACAAGTTCATCGAAAACGGGGAATTTGCCATCAATAATCATGGACATTGGGACTGGGAAATTTCAAGAGCCTGTTCAGGAATTGCCGAATATTCCATCACAGACTCTGACTATTCTTTTCAATCAACAGGCTCGCACTATCTGGTAATTCCCCCTAAAACAACCCACCGATGGCACATGCAGTCATCCCCTCTAATGCTAAACAGCTGGCAGGTAAAAATTGAAGCGGAGGACAAAGAAGGCGAGCGCGTCTTGGAGACCTTACGCGAATCTGTCATTGCATCAGGATTTCTGATCAAAGCCTCTTCAAATCAGCTCCAAGCAGAATCGCTCCTTTGGCAAATGACCAATGAAACAATTTCTCCGCAGATGTTCGGCCCTATTCTGTCAGGATTCGCCCGGATTTTGCTCGGCGACCTGTTCATGCAAATCAACCCATGGACATCCGACCTGCTAGAGTCAAACTGCACGCTACAGTCCTCGTTAAACACTCTGGCAGAAAGAATGAAAGTGTTCCTTGACGAAAATGTTTCCCATCCTATTACACTAAGCGATATGGAGGCTCACTTTCATTACAGCGGGCGGCATTTAAACCGTATTTTCCAGAAAGTTCACCATTGCTCTATCGGGCATTATCTGCGCAATCAACGTATCGAACTGTCAAAACGCTGGTTGTTGACTACGACCCGCTCTATCAAGGACATTGCGCTTTCGCTCGGGTACAACAACTCAAGCCAGTTCTGTCGCTATTTCATGGATCATGCAAACCAGACGCCTTCCGAATACCGGGAAAAAACGGCTTCTATTAACAACGAAAATATTAAGCAGTCTGTTGCTGTTGAACATTGTAATATTAAAGGAACTAAATCATGTCGCTGAAAAAAATTACATCTTCTCCCTGGATTTTTATCCCCATGCTTTTTTTGGCCGTCGGGGCCGGCGGTGGTGGGTTAGTCGGGAATTTAACAACCGTCATGTTTAAAGATTTCGGTTTTTCGAATGCCTTAATTGGCGCGATCGCCTTGCTTTCTCTGCCTAGTTGCCTGCGATTTCTCTGGGCTCCTTGGGTGGATAGTCTAGGCAGCAAACGTGATTTGTGCTGGCGCTTTACTGCGCTCATGGGGCTTTTAATACTTTTACTGGGCGCCATGGTGGCCCTCGGACACCTCACGCCTGGACTGGCATTCGGTGTCGTGGCCGTGTTTTCTCTGATTTTTTCATGTCTAGAGGTTTCAGCTGACGGTTATTATATCCGTATTTTCAACCGAAAACAGCAGGCGGGGTTCGTCGGCGTTAAAACAGCCGCTATCCGCGGCGGAATTATTTTAGCGATCGTCCTTTTCATTCGGATGGCCGGCGACTTACAGGAGAAAGGCTGGACCAAAGATGCCGCATGGGGAACCTCCGTTCTGTGGGCTGGCGTGTTGCTGCTGCTACTGGCTCTCTATTACCGTCAGACCCTGCCCCGCGCACCGGGCGACGAGCCCGTTAAAGATCATGCTGCTTTCCCGCTGGTTCCTGTTTTAAAAGAATATATAAACCAGCATAGAGCCTGGGCGATTATCACCATGCTGCTCATTTTCCGGTTCGGACAAGGCATGCAAGTCTACATGGTTCCTCCTTTTTTGATGGATACATCGGATGCGGGCGGCTACGGCATGAGCCCGAAAAATATTGCCATGCTTAAGACTTTTGCCGATATGCCGTGCATGATTATCGGCGGAATTCTTGGCGGACTAATTATTAAACGGTTCGGCCTGCGCCGGACGCTGGTGCCATTCACTTTACTGCTGAATGTGCCTAATTTTGCTTATATTTATCTGGCCTATTTCCGTCCAGAGGCCACGATGTCCGTTTTCGGCTACATTTTTTACCGGGATGTTTTTTGGACCGCTGCGTTAGAAACACTCGGATACGGCATTGGATTCAGCGCTTTCTACTACTATCTGCACGCCATTGCTAAGGGAAAGCATAAAACATCTATGCTGGCGATTTCCAGCGGACTAATGGGTCTCGGATTTTATTTGCCGGGCGCTCTCAGCGGCATTCTACAGGAACGTTTGGGCTATCCGGTTCTTTTTATCATCAGTAGTTCTCTGGGACTGGTCACGCTTTTGATTATTCCGTTCCTACCGACGCCCTCGTTTGAAGAACCGGCTCAGGAATCTACTGCGGCTTAAAAGGCGGATGACTTGTCTGCTTTCGCGAACTCACTTTGCTCCTTTAAATAAATGGGGTGCAGTATATTTCCCAGAATAATTAACGATCAGAACATGTCTGGTCGCAACCTGAACGTGAAAGATCACTTAATATGATTTCAGATAAAGGAAAACCTGTTCCGACCTTAGACCCTGCAAAAAAAACAGCCATTCAGAATCCTGCCTTTGACTGGCGACTGCTGGAAAACAGTACAGTGATCCCAGTGAGCAGCGGCGGGTATGCCGATCAGCCCTACTTTCTCCGCGCTAATGACGGATCGCTGGTACTGATCTGCACCACGTGCAGCCGGACTGAAGGCGAAGCAGGCCAGCATGTGGCCTGCGTGCGTAGTGAGGATAATGGAAAATCCTGGAGTGCTCCCGTTGCACTGGAACCCGCCAGCGGGGTTGAGGCCTCCTATGCGGTACTGCTGAAAACACCGGGCGGACGGATTTACGCATTTTACAACCACAACACGGATAACGTCAAAAAAGTGCCCGGCGATAAAGCCGCTTACCCTGACGGTTGGTGTCGGCGCGTTGACTCACTGGGGTATTTTGTATTCAAATATTCGGACGATCACGGGAAAACCTGGTCGCAAAAACGTCACCCCATCGCCGTGCGCGAGTTTGAAATCGACCGTGAAAACAGTGTGAACGGAGCCATCCGCTATTTCTGGAATGTGGGGAAACCCTTCATAAATCAAAACAAAGGCTACATCTCTTTGCATAAAGTCGGCGGGTTCGGGGTGGATTTTTTTACCCGCTCGGAAGGGGCGTTGCTTTGCAGCGATAATATTTTAACCGAAGCGGACCCTGAAAAAATACGCTTTGAAACCCTGCCGGACGGCGATATCGGCTTGCGCGCCCCTCCGGATGGCGGCCCCATTGCCGAAGAGCAGAGTTTTGCGGTGCTAAGCGACGGAACGTTTTTCTGTGTCTACCGCACCGTCAGCGGATCATCCGTCTGCTCCTACAGTCGGGATCATGGGCACACCTGGACAGCACCCGATTACATGCTCTACCCGGACGGACGGCGTATTAAAAACTCCCGCTCCGCCACATTCATCTGGACGCTTTCCGGCAACCGTTATTTTTACTGGTTTAACAACCACAGCGGAAAATCCTATGCAGATCGCAACCCGATCTGGTGTCTTGCCGCACATGAGGTGGATGCGCCGGAAGGTAAAAAACTGGAGTTTTCTCAACCTGAAATTTTACTCTATAACGACAATCTCACCCGCCGCATGTCGTATCCGGATATGCTGGAACTTGAATCCGGCGACCTGCTTCTTTCCGAAACGGAAAAGGAAATCGCACGGATGCATACCGTCCCGGCCGGTTTTACCAGAAAAATTTTCGGCCAGTGGAGTGCTCCGGTGCTGCCCGCTCCGGAGGATCTGACAGCGGAGTGGATCGGAACCGGCCCAGCCGTTTTGACGCCCGGACCGTTAATGATCTTTTTTGACCGTGAAGGCGGCTGGGAAATGATCACCGGCAAAGACTGCCGCAGCGGATGCAGTATTGAACTGCATATCAGGGCTGGCGCTAAGCCGGGATTTCTGGCCGATAATCGTAAGCCAAACGGGCGCGGATTTGCCATTGAACTAACCTCCGCGAAAACCATCCGGATTCTGCTCAACGACGGCCGTTCGGAATCGTGCTGGAGTTCCAGTATGGAAATCGGTACCTCCCCAGCACGGATCGTGGTGACGCTGGATGGCGGTCCGAAAACCATTTCGATGATCCTTAACGGAAAATTTGATGACGGCGGCGAACTGCGGCAATTCGGATTTGGTCTCTTTCATCCTTTCTTTCAAAGTCTAAATGGTGCTGAACTTAGGGTTGGCTCCGAGGCATCCCAGTTCCGAATCTACAACCGAGCTCTGCTAACAGCGGAAGCCGTCGCCCTCTGTCATAAACAGTTCGTCTGAAAGCATGTAATGAACAGCAAAAAACGTTTTTTGGCAACGCTGGAAAGAAGGCCGGTGGATCGGCCTGCTTCGTGGCTTGGCATTCCGACTGCTGAAGCCATGCCGTTCTTGCTGAAGCATTTTGCCGCCAGCACCCTCCCCGCGCTGAAAAAAAAGATCGGCGACGATATCTGGCCGGTGGATGTGCCCTATCATTGTCCGCCCGCCAATCATATCGCTTGCGCTTTTAATTTTTCACCGGATGCAGATTCGGATTACAAAAACCGCACATTGACTACGCCCGGCTGGTTTAAGGACAAAACCGATCCTGCCTGTATCAGCGGGTTTCCGTGGCCCGACCCTTCGCAGCATATGTCGATAGAGGAATGCCGGCAGGCGATCCGGCAGACTCCGCAGGATTTTGCGGTAATGGGCATCATGTGGTCGGCCCACTTTCAGGACGCCTGCGCCGCCTTCGGCATGGAAAACGCCTTGATGACCATGCTGACCGACCCCGAAATGTTTCAGGCTGTGATTGACCGCATCACCGAATTCTATCTGCAGGCCAATGAAATATTTTATGAGGCCGGCAGGGGAATGCTGGATGCGGTATTGATCGGAAACGACTTCGGCAGCCAGACCGGCTTGATGCTTTCGCCTGAACTACTGCGGACTTTTGTGTTTGCGGGCACCCGCAAACTCGTGAAACAGGCGCACAGCTACGGGTATAAAGTGATCCATCATTCCTGTGGAGCTATCCGGGAAATCATCCCCGACCTAATCGGACTGGGAGTCGATGCTATTCACCCGATTCAGGCGCTGGCCGCTGGCATGGATCCGCAGGCCCTCCATAATGAATTCGGCAATCAGGTCTCTTTTTGCGGCGGTGTAGACGCCCAGAACCTGCTGGTAAACGGAACGCCAGAACAGGTCGCCGCTAAAGTTAAAGAACTCCGCCGGATTTTCCCGTCAGGATTAATCATTTCCCCCAGTCACGAGGCCGTGTTGCCCGACATTCTGCCGGAAAACATCGAGGCTTTGTTCAATGCAGTAAAAGCTTAAAAATTGAAATGAAAAAATAATGATCAAAAAAAACTTTTGTATTCTGACGACCATGCTGGCTGTAGCTCCTTTTATTTATGCCGATTCCTATATTAAAACCATCTATGTCTCGCCGCAGGGAAATGATTCCGCTCCAGGCAGCCTAGAGCAGCCGGTCGCCAGCATCAGCAAAGCGATGACACTGTCCTCAGAAGAAAAAAAACTAACGGTTTCGCCCGGACAGCAGGGCGGCGTTTTGATTATACTGCGCGACGGACGTTACTATCTGCCTGAGCCGTTACGGATTGATGAAGAGTCCGCGTGGCCTATCACAATTCAGGCGTACAAAAACGAGAAGCCGGTTTTCAGCGGCGGAGTCAAACTCCCGAACGATTGGGTTGTTGAAACAGTCAATAGACAAAAGGTCTGGACACAAACACTGCCGGATGTGGCGGCCGGAACATGGTATTTTCGCCAGCTTTGGGTGAACGGAAAACTCGCAACCGTACCGGTGCTGCCTAAACAGGGAAATTATCAGATCGCCGATATCGTCATCCCTGATGAATTTAAAAAAACGCCATTTCCCTGGCAGAAGGCCTTCAAAGATCGGTTTGTGTTTAATGCAGGAGAATTCCGTCCCGACTGGCACAACCTGAATGACGTTTGGGTGAAGGCCTCCTGCTTCTGGTTCGACAACTATTTGACGGTAAAAAGCATAGATGACGAGAATCGGTTGGTCAGCTTTAAACAGGCGACCGAATATCCGCTGATCGTCGCAAATCCCGCCCACGGAAAAAGTGTTACAGACACGGCCTCTTACAATGTGACCACATTTTACGAACCGGCCTATTACCGAGTTTACAATGTATTCGAAGCGCTGGAGGAACCCGGCGAGTTTTATTTAGACCGTCCAACTGGCAAGCTTTATTACATCCCCCGTGAAGGTGAAGACATGAAGACCGTTGATGTCGTCGCTCCCCGTCTGAATCAGCTGCTGATTGTAAAAAGCCGGAACAAAACGCCTGTACAGGGTCTCCGATTCGAAGGCATTACCTTCAGCCACACCGCCATCCAGCCGGAAAAACACCGGGGAACGGGCAACAACACCCAAAGCTCCCCCGACGCGGCAATTCATCTTTCCGGTCTGGCAGATTCGGCTTTTGTTAATTGCGAATTCAGCCACATCGGCGAGTTTGCCATGACGCTGACTGACGGGTCAAGGGACGTTGATGTGACCGGCAACCATTTCTACGATCTGGGTTGCGGGGCCATTAAGACCCACGGGACATTCTCCAGCAGCGCGGCCACGGCCGGGATAATGCCCGGCACCACCATGCGTCTGCGCATAACAGACAACCGCATTCACGAAGGCGGGCGTTTTTTTGCAGCGTACGCCGTGATGAATTTAAACAAGGTGCGTAACTGCGTGATCGCCTTTAATGAAATATATGATTTTTACTTTACCGGCATTCATCTGGGCGCTCGGTACGGCCGCGACCTCGACTTTTCAATCGTTGATAATCAAGTACTCCACAACCACATTCATCATCTCGGACAAGGCCAGTGGAGTGCTAACGACATGGCCGGCATCTATGCCAACGGCGTAGGTCTCGGAGTGGATATCCAAGGCAACGTCATTAACGATATGGTCTGCTCAGTGTACGGCGCCACCGGAATATATCTCGATCAGGAGCCCTGCTATTTTGAGGTTCACAACAACCTGATCTACAACAACAACTATGACGGCATTCATCTGAAGGGATTTGAAAACAGGATCGTCAACAACATCGTTTACAACTGCACCAAAGGATTGGGTCAGGTGGTGCCAGGCTCAGACTGGACACTGGCTTTTGTCGAACATAACGTTTTTATGCCCCGCTCACCGATTGTGTACCACTCCAAGTTTTCTACAGCAGAGAAGTTAAGTTTTATTGCAAAAAGCAATCTGGTGTGGAGCCTTGAATCAGGAGAAAAGCTAAAAGTTTCCGGAACGAAAGGCTATCTGGGGTACGAAGATTGGCGCAAAAAAACCGGTCAGGATGAAGGTGCCGTCGTTGCCCCAATCGAGTTCGTAGACCCAGCAAACGGAAATTTTGCGATCGCCGCAGGGGGCGGTTCCGACCCCGCCTTTGCCCGTGCGGGTTTTGTCCCGTTTGACATTCAAGCCGGCATTCGTCCGCCGGACAAACGAACAGCCATCCCGTTTAAGAAAGATAACGAAGCGATCAACTCCCCCGAATTTCAGAAACACGTTGAACTGATTGCCGCAGATGCCGAGCTGAAAAAGAAAACCCAGACCCCAGTAGCCCCAGTTCCGGCTCCGGGCACCCGGATACAATAATCTATTAAGTAAAGGAGACCTGATGAGCAATAAAACCATTGTAACCGCCTTCGCAGTCATGACGTTCAGCGCGGGCTTATTCGCAGAAAACAAACCCGCCGCAGCAGGCCTTCCAAAACGCAATGATGTGACCATGCGCACCTTGCGCTTCCGGGATGTTCCTCCAGGCGATGTGATGGATCCGTTTCAGGCGATCAAACAGTTTCAAGCAACCCGTCTGGAGTGGGTCTATCTTAACGACTGGTCTCCCCGCGAAAAAGAACAGGTGCAGAAAATGCTCAAAGCAGGCCTTGTTTTCGGCGGCTCAGCTGGCGGACAACTCCAATGCTGGGTGGGCGATACCAATGCCCCGGACTGGAAAAAGAAGATCGCCACGCTGGATCTGAACGGGAATCCTATCAGCTTGCCGCATCACCGCAAATGGGCCGACCCCTATCTGATCGGCGATGTATCCAATCCGGATTATTTTAAAGGACATGTGGAATATTACAACCGCTACGTCGACCTCGGAGCCACCACATTGCAACGCGATGATGCGCAGTCCACCAGTGACGGTGCTGTTCAGAAATACGGTGCCGGATTCACAAAAACCGGACTGGCCGGATTCCAGGTCTGGCTGAAAAAAAACCTCTTATCTGAAGAGCTGGCCGCTCTGGGAATTACCGATGTGGATCATTTTGATTACGGGGATTATCTTCGGGGGCTCAAAGCGCCGGCAGGAGATGATTTCGAACGGTTCAAAGAGCCCATCAAACCCTACTGGCTCAAATACTGGAAAGAAGTTGCGACTGATTTTTATGTCCGGCTTTTTGCAGAAGTACGGGCGCATGCAGGCCAGCCCATCCCCTTTTCCTGCAATAATACATCGTTCCAAATATGGGATTCTATCACCTCCCTATTTGATTTCGGTATTTCAGAACTGCTGGCGGGCACTGCAAATCCTTCACATATCTGGGAACGTTCGCTGGCCACCCGCAAACTGGGCAAGGTGCAGGTTTTCGGTACGCCCAAAACCCGCGGAGAAGAAGTTAACCCCGTTACAAAAACCATTCTGGCCCGCAAATCGATTGCCACG
>JBBQSL010000066.1:0-15799 GCA_038213895.1 Kiritimatiellales bacterium
CTGGAATGAACAATGAAGTTGCGGCTCCGGGCACCGTCGGAATACGCGTTGCAGGTTCGTAGTGATCGGCGTCGAGTTGTTTCACCACGTCAATCGAACCCGCACCACACGAGATGTAAATCTGCTGCCGGATCGCGTCATAATAAATGCCGTCCGGCGCGGCGCTGATATCCAGACTGGTGATCGCGGTTCCGTTGGTTGTGTCCAGAACGATGAGCTTTCCGGCTTCGCAGCCGATGAAAAGGCGCTGGTGCTTGCGATCAAAACCCATCGGCACATTTTCATCGTTCGCGTCCACCGGCCAGGTGGCCATCTGCTTCATCGTTGTGCGGTCAAGCACGGCGACATGATGAGCTTTCGGGACATTTACGTAAATCCGATTGCCATCCAACTCGAACTGTTTGGGATAATTGGTCAGTGCGATTTTTCCGGCAATGACATCGTGAGCCGTGTCGATGATGCCGATTTCGCCAAACTGCTTGCCGACTCCCACGAACAGCTGTTTGGTTGTATCGTCGTAACGCAGGTTATTCGACTTTTCAGGGAAATTGAACTGTTTGATGAACGCGAAGGTATTGGCGTCCAGTACGCGCACCGAACCATCGCTGTTAGAGACGTAAAGCCGCTGCGATTCCGGGCGATAAACCACCCACTTCGGTTCATTGAGTCCGGTTACACTACGAACGTGCTGACCAGCGGCAAGATCAATGACTTCCAGTGTGTTGTTGTCTTCCGCCGCAAGAAAGAGGCGCTGTCCCGCCGTGTCGGCGGCCATGAGATCAAACCCGCCTTTTACACACGGGAGCGGAACTGTGTGAATAAGCCGCAATACCGGCTGTTCGGTAGTTGCGGCTTGGACGGGCAAAGACAAACCCGCGAAGGTCAACAGGAAGAGATTTGCAAGGGCTGCGTTAAGTTGTCTGGACATAATTCTACCTTTCTGTGGGTAGGAGTCATCAGCACTGACTTCGAGTCAGGCGGTTTACCCTTGCGGGACGGCAGACAAACCATTGCCTTGTTTAAACGAACTAAACAATATACGGAATCGCATGACAACCGTCAATTATCTGAACATTACTTTTTAGCAATCTTCATTCCCTTTCCAAAAAACTAAAAATTATCTTGAGCTACGCATACGAACAGTCATGAATGCGCTGTAGAATTTATATTGAAAATGAAAATACTACTCATAGAGGATGACCCGACGATTACGAAATCCGTGTGCAAAGGAATGCGGGAACAGGGCTTTACTACTGAATTCCGGAGCGGACGATTATCTGGTTAAACCCTTCTCGTTTGTTGAACTGCTTGCCCGTATTCAAGCACAGCTTCGTCGTGCTCAGATACCCATGGAGACGACCCAGCTCCAGATTACTGATTTAGAAGTCGATCTCCTGCGCCGCAAAGTTTTCCGCAACGCAGTGGAGATCGAGTTGCAGCAGATGGAATACATGCTGTTAGTCTATTTAATCCGTCACCAGGGCCAACCGGTTTCAAAAAATATGATCATGGAACAGGTGTGGGAATACCGCGCTTTCCCGCAAACCAACGTGGTGGAAACTCGCATTTGCCGCCTGCGCGAAAAGATTGACCGTGGATTCTCCTCGAAACTCATTCATACCATCCGGGGGATCGGCTATGTGCTCGAAGAAAAAAGATAGTCTGTTCAACACCTTCCAGTTCCGACTGACTCTTTATCATTCTATGCTGGTCACACTTGCCCTGCTCACCGTATTTGGCATTGGCAATCTGCTTCTCCAGCGGCAACTTCATGCGGAAACCAACGCTGGACTGCGCCAGAGAATGAATCATATCAACGAACAGTATCTCGGTGAAACAATGGAAAACTCCGCCGAAAAGGTCTCAAAAAGCGATTGGCCAGCCTCGGTTGATTCTTTTTTTCGGCAAACCTATCCGCAGGTAAAAATCGGTTTGATAGAACGGCAGGATAGTCCGAACGGCACTGGCTACGAAGTAATCGGTTCTACCGGGTCGGAGCGCATAGAGGTGTTTATTGCCGCTGGCGAATCCTGGATCAGCCATCGTGAACCGATCAGCAATGTATTCAATGCGATTTCTGAAATGATGAGCCGGGACGGACTCCTGATACTTCTCTCTAAAGCCGGCACCATACTTCACGGCCAGATCAACGACCCGGATGCCGAGGCATTACGACAAGACATAGGCAATCGCATCGGAGCGGCAGGCTGGATTCATTTGACCGGTAAACACGGACGCCAGATGATCGCTTGGCGTTTGTTCGATGGAAATGTGTTTTGTCTGGCCGACGACTTCCAGACTGGACGTCAGGTGATGCAGCGCTGGAAATTATTATTTTTATGGCTCGCGGTGTTTTTCATTCCACTGAGCACTGCGGTCGGGTGGTTCCTCGCCGGACATGCTATGGCGGGCGTAAAACGCATCACCGCCGCCACTCAAGCTATCGAGGCAGGGAGTCTCAGGCAATCTGTTCACAGCCACCGTGAAGGGTGTGAAATTGAAGCTCTGACAAATGCGTTCAATAGTATGACTGACCGCATCGACCGGCTGGTGAAAGAACTTAAGGTGGTGACGGCCAACGTGGCCCACGATTTGCGCACGCCGTTGACCCGCATTCGCGCCATGATGGAAACCACGGACTGGAGCCGTGCGCCAGAAACGGAACGTAATGAAATTGCGGCTCAAGTGATTGATGAGTGCGATCTGCTCGCACCGCTCATCAACGATATTCTGGAGCTCTCACAGGCCGAGTCCGGGATGCTCACATTGCGGACTGAACGATTCGATCTGGTCATGGAAGTTCGAAGAGCCCTTCAGCTTTTTTCCATCCTTGCCGAAGAAAAACAGATAGCTATTGAACACGCACTGCCGGAGCAGCCCATCTGGATTATTGCTGATCGCGCCCGCATTCAACGTATTTTCGCCAACCTGCTCGATAACGCGGTCAAATACACGCCCGCTGGCGGATGGATTGCTGTCCGACTTCTCGAGGAGCACGGTCTGGTGCTGTTGGAAGTGGCGGACAACGGCCCAGGAATTCCTGCGGCGGAACGGGAGCGGGTTTTTTCCTATTCATGGCACAATGGCGGCATCCCCGCTTGAAATGAAGGCCGAAACATATGTCAATTTAAAATCATTTCGCGGACAGAAGAGCTGTCTGCCGCCGAAGAACCGGCATCTTTCCAGATTTCGGCGAGGATCTGTGCAGCGTCAGTTCGGTTTTCCTGTGATGCCAGACCGCGAAGTGCGACCTGTGCTGCGGACGTAAAATGAACTGGACGGATTCCCTGCGACAAGGCCAGCCGCATGGTTCCGATCAGCCGATCGTTCCAGCCCAGTTTGCGGCGCGGATCACGGATGACGCGTTCCACCTGATCGCGCAGATAGGGGTTCATCATACGTTCCAGCAGGTCATCGGCGTACGCTTCGAAACCATCCGGCGTGAACAGCGGATCGAAGCCGGTGTATTTACCGATCAGTGCAGCACCGGATTCATTCAAAAAAGCTTCGCGTGCAGTTTGTAGAATCTTCGGCAGAACCGTTACATCCGACATATACCGGCAGTTTTTTTCATGGGCCAGATAACCGATCAGAGCGTGAACGGCGTTGTGGCCGTAGAGCTTGGCTTCTTCGAAAGGCATCAGGTCATCTTGTTCTTCGAAGACGGTGATGCCACGCTGAAATCTGGGGAGTTTAATTTTTGTGATTAAAATACGGTTGAACTGCTCGACCAGAAAAGCACGTGTCGAGCCCGGGGTCATCGGCTCAAGCCGGTCATTAGCGATTTGCTGCGGGTCGGTAACAATTCCGCTCATTTTTCCTATGACGGTGTTGAGGAATTGAACAGGGTCGTTTGATCCGACGAGTTTTTCGAGAGCTTCGGCGGCGTGGTTATGGTTTTCGCCGGTATAGACGACAGCCTGATTCCGTTTTTGGGCAAATCCTTCGCGCAGCAGTTTAGCCACAGAGGTTTCGCCGCGATCGTAGAAGTCGATGCTGGGCAGAGCGGTTGCAATTTCATCCGCCTCGGCTACTGCTTCGACTAGCTTTTTCCAATCATTCGAAACTGCTGGGTTATAGATTTCCAACCCTTGGAAACGATGTGTTGCAATGCCTGACGCTGAGGCCACGTTGATGCTGTAGCCTCCGTTGTTTCGAATGGCATCGACCACCTCCGGCATCACTTCCGCCACGACCAGGCGGTCAAAGTTTCCTGACTTGAATGCTTCGTAAAGAAACAGTCCAGACTGAATGGCGCCGAATCCAAATCCAACAAAGGTGCGGCTCATCGAATCACCCTTTTGTCTGTGAAACGGTCGGCTTCATCCATAGACGGTGTTGAGAATTCGAGATAGACGCATCCGTTTTTCCCCGCCATGAAGGCGTGCTTTGTGTTTTTTGACAGTAGCACGTTCATGCCTTGGGTCATGTAGATCGTCCGTTTGGTGGTGATGGCCTGTTCATCCCGAATTTTTCCAACCATTGGAAGAAGTTCTTCGGGGATAGTGTCCGGGTTGATGCCGGGCGGGGCGTAGATCACCTGTGCGGTGTCGGCGAAGAGAACGCCGTCGCCGTAGATGGCTTTGAATGTTTCTGATTTACCGGGGAAGATTTCGACAACATCGTCGCTGGCCGGATATTCATCCATGCCGTTGGCGGCCTGTACGATTTCATACTCATCATTTCGGTAGAGGTAGATTTCGCGGCCGTCGGCATCGGTCGCGACGGAGGCGTCGGAGTTATATTTTTTGATGCCGGTGAAGCCGTTAATGAGTTTAGTGAGTTTGATAAAGCCGGGAGCGATGGCCGCGCCTTTTTTCAAGACGATGGTATCGACGTGTCCATGTTCGAGCAAGAGCTGACCCGGTAGGTTTAGCAGAACTTTTCCGGTATGGCCTTGTCCATCGTCTGAGCGGAAGATGACGACGGTTTCGAGGCCCAGTCCGATGGTCTCGAGTTCCTCCATGGTTTCGGAGCAATTAAAGGTGGCGATTTCGATACGCGATTTTTCAATGCCTCCGGTGCCGGGCAAGGCCTTCTTGTATAATTCGGCATAGCGTTCAGCGGCTTCGTTGCGCACTTCGGTGATAAATTTTTTAATTTTAATACTCATTACCAACTCTTTATATATTCGTTCTTAAATAGATCCTGAAACTATATTTTTTCTACTTTAAAACGCACTATTTTCAGTGAGTTTCTAGTTGGTACAATAAATGTTGTTTTATATTTTGGGAACTTGTCTGTGCGCTTTTTTTTTCTCATATTGCGAAATCGGCAATATTATGGTTTTTTAGTGTATGAAAACTTACCGCGTAGGTTTATTTTTCGAAGAAAATCGGCAAATAGGGCGAGGTTTATTGCAGGGCGTGGCTCAGTATTCTCAGGCCTATGGGCCATGGCACTTCTATCGGGAAGCGCCGTTTTATGAGCATCTGGCCACTAACGAGCGATTTGCGCATATTAAAAACTGGAAGCCAGACGGTATTATTATGCGTGAACAACAGGGAAAATTTGATGATTTTTTGCTTTCATTAAAGATACCAATTATTTACAGCGGGTACCAGCGTGGTCCGGCACCGAGGATACCCAATATTTTAGGCAATGACCGGCAAATTGGAACCATGGCCGCAGAGTATTTACTCAATAAAGGATTTCGTCATTTTGCTTTCTGTGGAATTAATGGGATGTGGTGGTCTGCGGATCGTGGACGGTTTTTTGCCGAACGGATCCAAGCCGCCGGATTTAATACTGACGTTTATAAATCGTTGAAAAAACATACTATGCCGATTTGGCCGGAAGAGCCCGAATTTATGGCACAGTGGCTGCATACGCTTTTGAAACCATGCGCGGTGTTTGCTTGCACTGATGATCGCTGTTGCCAATTGGCAGAGGCCTGCAAGCGAGCAGGCATAAAAGTTCCTGAAGAAGTGGCATTGCTGGGCGTGGATAATGATGAGTTGGTTTGCGAGTTGGCCTTTCCTCCTTTATCGAGCATCGTGCTTAATGCCGAAAAAGGCGGGTATGATGCTGCTGCAGTTTTGCACCGCATGATGCGCGGGGAAAAAGTCGGCAAAATTGAAATTCCTATTCCAGCTCCACGTATTGTCACGCGGCAGTCGACCGATGTGATTGCAGTAAATGACCCAGTTGTTGCGAGTGCATTGGGCTATATCCGCGAACATCACCGCAAAGGAATTTCAGTAGATGATATTGCTTGCCATGCGGGAATTTCCCGCCGGGTGTTAGAAATCCGGTTTAGCAAATTAATGAAATGCTCGGTTTACGAAGAAGTTTTGCGTTTACGGATGAATCATGCCTGTCTTTTGTTGATGGAGACAAATCTCTCAGTAACACAGATTTCGGACACATTGAATTATGATGAACTTAAATATTTTTCACGCAGCTTTCGACAGATTATCGGCATGAGTCCGCTAGCGTATCGCAAACAGTCTAGCATTTAGAATCGATTCGTAATTGGGGTAAAAGAAGGCTCACTATTCAACAGTTGCAGCCTTCAGGTTTATCACTCTCATGGACTCTTCTATCTCTTTTTCCATTTTCCCGTCGATTCGATAAAAACAGGTCACCAAGGCAGTGAGCAAGGCGAATGCCGCAGGGATAAAGCTCATCATCAAACGTAATATGTTCAAGGTTTTCGGCGTCTGGTCAACATTGGCGACATACCCCGACGCACCTAGAATCAACATGGCAATGGCCGGCCCAATAGAAAATCCGATCTTCTGTGAAGCCGTTCCTGCCGAAAAAATAATGCCCGTGGAACGATGGCCGAATTTCACGGCACCATAATCGGCTGTATCCGCGATCATGGACCAAAAAATAGGTGACATCGGGGCTGCGACCAACGCGATCAAAAGCTGGTTTGTAATCAACAATGGAAATGAACCAATGGGAATGAAATAGAACCAGACCAGCAGAGCTGCAAAAATCAGGTTTAACAGAATGTAGGTTCGCTTCTTGTCGCCAATTACTGAGCAGATCCATTTACTGAGCAACACGGCCACAACGCCTGCGAGGCTGTTATACAGAAGAAGTTTTATGCCCCAGTCTTCTCTTCCGACAACGTACTTGAAAAAATGTAATGTCATGGTGGCACGAACGGCCAGGCCCAGAACGGTCAACATGCTCAACGCGAGAACCATCAGCCATGGGCCGTTCTTGGCGAGTTCCTTCATTTCTTTTCTGAAAGGCTCGTGCTTTCTCTCTATAGGACGGATGCGTTCCGTACTGGTTTTAAAGGTGATAAAGAAAAGTGCACCGGCCATTAACGCCAAAACCGTAACTGCGCCGGAATAGCCCAACTGTTCATTGCCACGACCAAGTATTTTCACTAGATACGGCAACAGTAGTGTTACCGTAAAGACGCCGAGATTGGCTCCTACAAAGCGGAAGGAAGCCAGCACCGTCCTTTCATCGGATTTGGCAGTCATTACACCCATCAAGGCGCCATAGGGCACATTGATCGCCGTGTAGATCATCATGAGTGATGTGTAGGTCACATAGGCATACACCACTTTCATAGTCGGACTTAAATCAAAGGTGGTGAATGTCAGTATTCCGAAAACCATGTAAGGCAGAATCATCCACAGCAGCCACGGTCTGAACTTACCCATTTTGGTGTTCGTGCGGTCAGCAATGGCTCCCATAATCGGATCGTTAATCCAATCCCATGTCCGAACAACAATAAGCAACGTGCCCAATGCGGCGGGTGTTATGCCATACACATCGGTGTAAAAGATCGCGAGAAAATTCATGAATATGCCGAAATAGAGGCAGGAGGCCATGTCTCCGGCACCATATCCCAGTTTTTCCCCCCACCCTAGTTTAACAGCGGGATCCAGCTTGGCCGTCTGAGCAGATTCTTTCATATTTTACGCCTTATCATGTTATCCGTATACATCCACCACTTACTTTTATGTTTTGTTGAGCCTGTAATATTATTTGTATTCATACTAGGTGAATATATAAAAATTCCCCAACCTCTATATGCGCATATTATTTCTCATATTGCACGGCTGCTCCAGACACTGTTACAACGCTTAATCGGGCGGTTCGCCTCGTACTCCACGTCGGGTAAACCGAGTTGTCCTGATGTTATGAAAAAATCGGACTGAAATGGAGAAATCGAAAAGAAACGGGAGGGAAAGCAGACTTTTTTTCTTTCAGGTCAGGATCAAAAGTATTCTACTCCCCAGCCATCGGATTGATGTGTTCATTTACAGCCTCGGCACTGGAGATGAAAGATTATCTAACGGAGTCAGGTGTGAATTTACATGCATAAAAAAGCGGGCAAACCGACCGACGAATCAGGAAAGATGTAAGTGTTATGGATAAATTAAGTTTGGCTGGCGAATGGGAGATCATTGAGCGTTCACTAACAGATAGTACAGATTCCGCTGAAAGTGTATTGCGGGCAGACACCTGTTTAACAGGACGGGTTCCCGGAGATGTGAATGATTCACTGGTGAACTCCGGGAGGCTTCCCGAACCGTTAACTGCATGTCAGTTTAAGCAATTTGACTGGGTTAAACAACGTTCCTGGTGGTATCGAAAAAGATTTTCATTGCCGGCGGAGTGGGCGCAATCTTCTAGAGTTGAAATCACGCTTGATGGATTAGACGTGGAGGCGGACGTCTGGTTAAACGGTGTAGTGCTAGGGCATCACCATTCTGCATTTCGTCCCATGGTTTGTGATGTGACTGGTCTCGTGCAGTACGATGATGAAAACGTGCTGCTGGTGCGGGTCACGACTGGCTATGAGCGGGTTGTTGATCACTGTGATTTTCCGTTACTTAATGCCGTCCCGACGGAAGCGGTGCGAGGGTTTCCCGAACGCGGTTTAAAACAGCGTATTTTCCTGCGCAAGCCGGCCTATGTGTGGGGCTGGGACTGGAACCCGCACCTGCCGACCTGCGGTATTACCGGAAATGTTGAGCTACACCGCTATGCCAAAGCGGAAATTACGAACGTGGAGTTGCGCACAACGCTGACGGACGGTAGGGCTTTGATCACTGCGGCGGTGGAGTTGTTTTATCATACCTTAACGGCATCCACTTGGGCCGATCTGAAACTCACGCTTACTGATGAACGCGGTCTTCCGCATATAGCCTGTGTCAGAGATGTTTTTATTGCCAGTGGTGTTAATACGATGGAGTTAAGACTCTCACTTTCCGATCCGCATTTCTGGTGGCCTTCTGGCAGCGGTGAACAGCACCGGTATACGGTTTTAGTGCAGGCCGAAATTAACGGGAAAACTGTAGAAGTTCCGGTTTTTAAATATGGCGTTCGGACTGTGGAGTTGGTCGTTAAGCCCGAACGCTTCTTTTTTATGATTAACGGCTTGCCCGTTTTTCTAAAAGGCGGCAATTGGTGTCCACCGGACAGTCTGTATGGCCGGATTAGCGATAAGAAAGTGGACTGGTTGGTGGCCGAAGCGGCGGCGGCAAACTTTAACTGCCTTCGTGTCTGGGGCGGAGGGCGGTATGAAATAGATGCTTTTTATGAAGCGTGTGACCGGTTGGGGATTCTGGTCTGGCAGGATTTCATGAGTGCCTGTGCACCGCTTCCTGCCAGCGAGGAATGGTTTATGAATGAATTCCGCAAAGAGGCTGAATATCAGATGCGTCGTTTGCAGAACCGGGCGTGCATAGTTCTATGGTGCGGCAATAATGAAGTGAGTTTTGCTTACCAGGAATTTAAACAGGCTTACGGGGAGCAGAAAGATCCGGGATGGATTCTTTATCATGAGATGCTTCCTCGTCTTGTTCGCGATTTCAATCCCGGTGTGCCGTACTGGCCGACCTCCCCGTATGGCGGCAGGGATAATGTTACGGATGCAAAAACAGGCGACGATCACCACTGGGTCGTCATGAGTCCAAATCCGGAACACTGGTCGAACACGTTTTACTGGGATGGCAAGAACATTCCTATTTTCAACTCGGAATACGGGTATGGCGGCCCGTGTTGCATTGAAAGTACCCGAGAATATCTTGGTGTGGATCAACCCGATTTGCGCGATGAGCTCGGCCGACAACACACAAATTCATTCTACGATATTCAGCGGGTCAATTTCAGCATCGAAAAACACTACGGTTCATCTGACAACTTGCCTTTGAAGGATTACATTCTGCTGGGCGGGCTGTGTCAGGGGCTCAATTTGGGCTATTCGCTGGAGTCCCTGCGAGCCAATGAGCAGACCATGGGTGGGATTTTCTGGATGTATGATGATGCCTGGGGTGAAAACGGCTGGTCGATCATTGACTATTACTTGCGCCGAAAAGTCAGCTACTACGAAGTCAAGCGGTGTCTTGCACCGGTGCGACTGGTGTTTCGTGCCGGAGGGCAGGCTTTTGGCGGCAATTCGGATGAGGTTTTGCTGATCGGGCTTAACGAGGGGGCGGAGCCGGTGTTGGTTTGTGCTGCGATTGGTTATCAGGCTTATGACGGCAGCCTTCAGGAACTGCAAGCACAGGAATTCACGCTGGCACCGCATTCGCGCATGGTGTTGGCGATGTGTGCCCGTCCGTCACCTGACCGGCTGGCAACCGGCACGCTTGTCGCAATACCGGCGCCTGAGTCTCGGCTTGATCCTGTTGTCTGGAAGCATTGTCGCTATAAGGAGATGGGTTTGTTGCCAGCTGAAGTGACAGTTGTGAAAACCGAGCGGGTCGGGGCTGATCTAGCGATGACTGTTCGCTCTGATCAATATGCGCATGCCGTTCATTTTGATTGGCCAGGAGATGTTCGGCTGAACGATTCGTTTTTCGACCTTTTGCCTGGGGAAGCACGTAGGGTTATTGCATATGGACAAGGAGACACAACTGAGCCGGTGCGCTGCTGCTGGGTCAACCGGTCTGCAGTATCCGAAAACTAATCCGCACCGAATTTCCTAAAAATAAAGAGTTAAGCAGACGAATCCTGAGAAAAAAAAGACGGGAAAAAATACTGCTGTTGATTTCTACCGTGATGAGCGTGTTTTATACTGATTCGCAAAATGGGTATAAATATTCGTGAATAGGGGTTTCTTGGGTTCGAATGGTAGGTTATTTTCAGGGATAATTCCTGTTTTACTCGGAAACGGAAACCCACCGAGAATCGCTGAAGAATTTTTTTTTAAAAATAATCTGAACTGAATATCAGAACACGGTTAGGAAAAGAATGAAATGCAAAAGAGAGAAGATGGTTAAATGAAAACAACGAAAATCAGCAGGCTTGCAACCATAGTGGGGGTGAATTTTTTAGGAGTTTTTATCTGTAAAGTCGGGTTAGGGCAAGGTCTTGAAGAAACAGCAGACAATGCTCCCAATATTGTATTAATTATGGCAGATGATCTTGGGTATGGTGATCTGGGCTGTTTTGGCTGCGCAGATATTCACAGCCCGAACATCGACAAATTGGCAGAGGCCGGCGTTCGATTGAACAATTTCTATGCTGCCGCACCGGTTTGCTCACCTACGCGATGTGCGTTAATGACCGGAAGATATCAACAAAGAATTCCGAACATGGAGTGGGTTGTCTCACCCAATTTGCCTGGGCTGCCTCAATCTGAAATTACGATTGCCGAAGAATTAAAAAATGCTGGATATCGCACTGGAATTATTGGCAAGTGGCATTTGGGGGCTGAGGAGCAAGCTAATCCCATCCATCACGGATTTGATTATTTTTTCGGATTTTTGGGCGGAAACATAGATTATTTTGATCATTGCCGCGCAAATAAGTCTCCTGATCTGTACCGAAATACAAAAGCAATTAAGGAAAAAGGGTATATGACCGAATTGGTCGGAGAGGAGTCCGTTCGTTTTATCAAGGAAAATGCCCGTGGCCCATTTTTTCTATATGTGGCGTTCAATGCCCCGCATTGGCCATTCCAAGGGCCTGATGATGAGGCCAGGGATATGTCTGTCGCAAATTGGCACATCGGTACCCGCAGTGACAATTATACTAAAATGGTAGAAAGCATGGACACTGCGGTGGGGCGGATCATGACAACGTTGTCAGAGCTGAATATAGAAAAAAATACGTTAGTCATTTTCACCAGTGATAATGGCGGCGATTTTCTATCAAATAACAGACCTTTTTCGGGGATAAAGCAGCAATTGAAAGAAGGGGGTATTCGTGTTCCTTGTATTTTCAAATGGCCAGGAAAACTGCCTGAAGGAACGTTGTGTAAGGCTCCGGGAATTACAATGGATATTACAGCAACTGTCAAAGTCGCCGCACAATTAAAATCCACTCAAGAGTCGGATGGAGTAGATTTGATGCCTTTCTTGACTAAAAATCAGCAGCCGAACATCAGAACACTGTTTTGGCGAAATAATGCCTATCATGAAAAAGCTGCGCGATACCAAAACTGGAAATGGTACGAGAAAGATGGATGTGATCATCTTTATAATCTGGATACGGATGCCGGTGAATCAAATGACCTCTCTGAGCTGTATTCGGGATTTATGAAACGTATTAAAAAGTCATACGATCTATGGGAAAAAGATGTGAAATACAATCAGACTGAATTTGGGAAAGACTGAATTAAATCTCAACAGGCAGAAAATGAAAAATAACAGGAAGTATATTCAGGTAGTATTGTATTTAGAAATTAACCTATAGATTTTGATTATGAAAAAAACTTCTTTTATAAAGTTCGGATTAGCTACTGGGGCTTGTACTTTTTTGGGGTTCGCCTCTTGTCAGGCGGCGCAGAAAAGAGTGTCTGAGGTATTGCCAAATGTGGTCGTTATTCTGACGGATGATCAAGGGTGGGGCGACCTGAGTTGCAGTGGGAATGTCAACCTGAGCACACCTAATATAGATCAGCTATCTAAAAGCGGTGCGCGTTTCGACCGCTTTTATGTATCGCCCGTTTGTTCTCCCACCCGGGCAGAACTGCTTACTGGGCGTTATCACCCGAGGACAGGTGTATACAGAACCTCTGAAGGCGGGGAGCGTATGGATCTTGATGAAGTAACCATCGCCGATTTGTTTAAAAAGGCCGGTTACACGACGGCAGCTTTTGGCAAGTGGCATAATGGAATGCAGTATCCCTATCATCCTAATGCCCGAGGATTTGATGAATTCTATGGATTTTGTTCTGGTCATTGGGGGGATTATTACAGCTCGGATCTGCTGGAGCACAACGGACAATTCGTTACTGGGAAAGGGTATATTACAGACGATCTGACCGACCATGCTGTTGGTTTTATTGAACAAAATAAAAGCCGGCCATTTTTTCTATATGTTCCTTATAACAGCCCTCATACACCGATGCAGGTTCCTGATAAGTACTGGAATAGATTTAAAAATAAGCAACTGAAAATGCACCACAGAGATTTAGAACAAGAAGATATTGAAATGGCAAAGGCCACCTATGCAATGGTCGAGAATATTGATGACAATGTCGGCAGAATTATGGAGCAGCTGGTGAAAAACGGGTTGCTGGAAAATACAATCGTGGTTTTCTTTTCTGATAACGGCCCTGACTCATTCCGGTGGAATGGTGGTATGAAGGGTAAAAAAGGATCAACTGATGAGGGCGGAGTGCGATCTCCGTTATTCATCAGTTGGAAGGGTGTGATTGCCGCTGACACAGAGGTCAAAGAGATTTCTGCGGCCATTGATCTGCTACCGACCTTGACCGATTTAGCAGGAATAAATACTGCCGGCACAAAATCTTTGGACGGGATAAGCCTGATGGCGCAACTGACGGGGGAACCCGTTTCAGTTTCAGATCGAATGGTTTTCAGTCACTGGGGAAGGCGTACCAGTGTTCGGTGGAAACAATACCAGATGGATTACGATGGCCATCTGTTTGATCTGCATGCGGATCCTGGTCAGTATCGTGATGTTGCAGTTGAACATCCGAAGATCGCGGAAGATTTATCGCAAGCGTTAAAAGAATGGAAAGAGACCGTGCTCGCGGAGCTTCCCAAAAAAGATAAAAGACCGATCCCTTTAGGACATCCCGAGGCTCTGTATACTCAGTTGCCGGCAAGAGATGGGGTGCCTCATGGAAATGTTGTTCGCTCAAGTCTCTATCCGAATTGTTCTTATCTTACCAATTGGACGAGTGCTGATGATCAGATAACGTGGGATGTTGAAGTGATCGAATCGGGTGATTTCGAAGTGACGCTCTATTATACGTGTTCTTCTGCCGATGTTGGAGCTGAATTCACATTAAAGTTTAATGACAGCTGTACCACAGGAAAAATTTCCAATGCATGGAACCCTCCGCTGGTCGGCGCCGAGCATGACCGAGTGGCACGGGGTCGAATGTCCTATGTGAAGGACTTTACGCCTCTAAAGCTTCCTCGTATACATCTGGAAAAAGGGCTAGGTAAACTGGTCTTGCAGGCAACTAATGTTCCCGGTTCCGAAGTTATGGATTTCAGAACCCTTAATTTTAAGAGGATCACCCGAGAGTAAAGTAATGTTTTGTTGGGGGTGCCTAGCTCGGTCGACAACTATCGGCGACGGTGATGTTTTAGGATAAAGTGACAAGTAAAAGAACTGAAAAAGGAGCGTGTTAAAATGAAATATTTTTTAGTGATCGTTAGTTTCGCATTTCTAATTCGTATCGGCTTTGTCCACGCGGCAACATCGGCTGATTCCGCAACCGTCCCTACCTGTCGTGTGCAAAAAGATATTCGGTTGGTGACAAAAATGCCAAACATTCCACAACCCTATACTATGAGGGACTTGGAGGACATTTCAAAAAAATATTATGATTTTGTTTTAGATCCGGATATAAAAGGAATCGGATTGCCGATTTTTGGATTTACAAAGGATAAACGAATGTTCGGGTTGCTATCTTATGTAAGAGAAGACGGAAACCCCAGCCCCAATTTACCCATGAATACATTGGCTGCCGTTATAGGAGCTACTTTAGTCGGGAATGATATGACCGCTTATGGGGATTCATGGACCAATCCTGTCAGTTATTCAGCTTACAACTTTGTAAAGGCGATTCAAAACTATCATTGGTGTGATCGTTTGGGGATGTTCGGACCATTTAACGAAAAAAAGACCGGGATAAGAAAGCAAGATGGTGGAATTTCCGCGAATGTTAAGAAGTTTGGGGCTTATACGGCGTGGCCGTCCATGCTGTTTCATTTGCTACCCCATTTTTATCCTGCTGAACCAAATCTAACAAGCCGATTTCTCTCTGATCTGGGGCATTGGTACGATGCCTGTGTTATCATGAGCACATCAGGCCCGAACCAAACGGCCGATTTTTCATGGGATGGGTTTGACTTTGATCCAGCGGCAATGCAGCCAGTTTCCTTAAAGAAACATTCAATAAGTGCTAATTATGTGGAACTGCACGCGGGATTGGCGGACAAGGGGACCGGCGCTGCACTGGGCTGGATGATGTATCTGGGTTGGCGAATGACAGGTGATACAAATTACTTAACGATGGCTGAAACAGCACTTAACTGGCAGGTGCAGGATGAGAATATCCGGGATCATGGAAGAGAAGAATTTAGACATATGGGCGGGCCGTTAGCTATGGCCAGGCTCAATGCTGAGCTGGGGTATGAGTTCGATTTAGATCCTATGTTCCGGCTCTGGTTTGGTGATTACAAGGCAGGTGGAAAGAATGGAAACTGGGTGGTCGTCGCCGGATCCAGTCTTAATATGAATGGTGTGGAGTATACCTGTGACGGGGTTCAGGGGTGGAATGGTCTTCATCCTCTAGTACCGATCATTTCCAAAAGGAACTCGTATACAAATGGCTTTTGGTCTTTTTCCAGTGACAGTTTGATGGGGCCGGGCTGGCTGATCCCGATTG
>JBBQSL010000067.1:0-15757 GCA_038213895.1 Kiritimatiellales bacterium
AAGCTCTCGTGGAAGGAGACGGCGGAGAGCTTTGGCAGTTGTTGGGATACGGTTTTTCGATCCGTAAAAATGGTTGTCAATTACGGATTGGCTTACCGACGTCTGGATGGGATCACAGCCATTGGAGTTGATGAGGTTCAAAGCAAAAAAGCAGTATTCGTCCGGCGTGGTGGAGGGTTTAAACCGCAAAGTGAATTTGGTAACGAGAAAAGCCTTTGGGTTTCGAAGCTATGAAGTGCTTAAAAATGCCCTGTTTCATACAATGGGTGGGCTTCCTGAGCCGAAATCAACCCACAGATTCTGCGGATGAGCCGGAATTTTAAGGATCGTATCAAGGTGCCGGACCGCATCGGGACCGTCGAGATGATAGATCGTGTAATCAAGCTTCTGACATTGTCGACGAAGGTGCGGCCGAACAAATTCCTGAAACATATCCGGCGAGATCATGGCGGAAAAATCGCATTGTATCTTCGCGCACTGGCCGGGGCTCCAGGCATTCAGCCACATATAGGGAACGGATCCGTCAGGCTGACGGATGATGGGTGCCAGAGAATCGTAGATTTCAAAATAGATACTGTCGAGCTGGTCCAATAAACGGTGGATAGTTTTCGGGTCGTCCAGCAGATGTAGCAGAAGTTTCTGCGCGCCGAAAAGCTCCGCGAGAATATCAATTCCTTCAATCAAATCTGGCTGGGTTGCAACGAACCGCCCTTTTGCTCTGTCGGCAACATAAGCAAGCGCTTCCTTCGTCCAGTTCCAGTAAACCCCTGATTTATCAAAGATGAGCTGTTCGACAGCTTCCGGATCGTCATAAATGGCGCCATACTAGACGTATTTTCCCGGAAGGTAAGAGGGGCACCCAGAAAAGCGTTCAGACTGCCCGGCCCGAGATGGGCTGTGCTCTGAAGGAAGACGCATCCCTTGAACAATGCTTTGCAAAAAAAGCCTCTTTGTTCTGATTAACGGTTTTATAGTCGAGCCAGCGTTCTTTCAGGTCTTCTGAAAACGGAACAGACGGTTCACAGTTCAAAGGGGTGGCGCGCGGAGTGATAAACCCAAGTGCCCAGCGATTATTTACTTTGTGATTCCACCAGCCAGTCAGCATATCCTGAGCATCTGCCCAGTCCTCTTTAAAATATAAACTCATATTATCTGTTCCGTTTCTCACAAAGGTTACTCGTGAGCCTTCAAAATTTTTCGGCCCATCTGAACCCACCGGACAAACCGTTCCGGGTGATTTTCGATTGTTTGAGTATCCTTAAGAATCATGGCGGTATTCAGATTGCCAGCACATGCGAGAGTTTCTTCAAACTCCCGTTTGATTTCCGACTCATTAAATCCGACGCAAACCGGCGCGGGATTGGGCTTGCGGTAATAAACATAATTGCGCCCCAGAAGTTCCGCACAGCGGATCTGATTGCTCCAGGGAGAAACCGAAACCGCCCGCAGATTTGATGCCTGACGTATATATTCCCAGCGGTTTTCAACCGGTTCACAGCATCCGTAATAGGTGAGCCCGAAACGCTCCTGTAAAGGGCGCTGATACGGGAAAACAAACTCGCCAAACATTTCAGGTGAGACGCCAACCGTTTCCTGCGACTCTGATAAGCCCCAAAGCTGACTGAGCTTAACAGGCACCTCAGCAGGGCGGTCATATGACGGCAGTTGCGAAGTATATCCGAGTCCTCCCGATCCGATATTCCCGGCACCATTGTTATAATCCAACAATGCTTCGCGCTCGAAAAACGAAATGAAATTTGACATTTCATCTGACAGAAATTTCATGAGACGGTGAAGCCCGTCGGGATCGTCATACATGGCCAACATGAAATTCTCCAGACCGAGAAGCTTGATGGCCTCCCAGGTTAAACCGCAGGTCCACCACGCGACAGGCCGGTATCGCACCTCAAGAAGATCCCCGAATATATTTGAGGCCAGCTCGAAGTTCCGTCCTGATGTTTCACGAGCAACTTTGATGTCGCGAAAGTGAAGTCGGTCTAAATCGCTGTCCAGATTCTGCAAAACCGGTTCATCGTGATAGGCACCATCGGCCTGACTGCTCCGTGCCTGATTAAACGGTATCCCATAGTCACTGACCGTTAATTTCCGTTCGATCCGGAACACCGGATCAAAGGCCGCATCGTCCTTTATCACATCATGCTGATAAATCACCATACGCAGTGAACGTTCCCAACTGCGAGCCAATTCGTTTTCACATCCGACCGGCAAGGTATCCAGAATTTCCTTCCAGGCACCCTGAGTAGAGGTGGCAACGAGCAATAATGGCGGGCCTGAATGTTTCAAATCATTCAGGTCTTTCCAGTGCTGCCTACGAACCTGATTTGGTTCTGAATCCGAAATTTCCCTGCACCGTCCGGCCAGTTCTCTCAATACATCAATATCTTTTTGCGACAACTTCATCAGTTTGTCCTTTAGTTCTAAATTGGCTGATAAACAAAATAATCAAAGTCCGCCGGCAGAAACCGTCCAGCCGTATCCTGACAACAGAGCCCGAAGAAAGCTCCCGTGTAACGAGCTCGCTCATGGTGTTCATCACTCAGAATGGTGCTATCGAGAACCTCTCCGGTATTTTTCCAGTTAGCTCCATCCAGTGACCAGAAGAACTGCAATTCCGCATGATCTAGATGCGCCCTCAGGTGAACCAGCCCCGTACCTTCAAGTTTCACCTGCGTCTCTGCAAGTTCCCGGTAAACGCCATTATCACTCTGCACCAGTCCCAAAATGCGATTGCCGTCATCATCGGCAGTGATCCGTAGATAGTAATAATTTTTGCGGTCATAGTAGGCAACCAGACCGGCCATCTGCTGATACGCCACCGGCTTCACATCCAGACAGGTGACAACCTCACAAGTCAGGTGCTGGATACGGCGAGCGACGAAACTCTGCTCGAACTGTGAGAAAAGCGAATTGCGCCCGCGCAGCCGCAACCAGCCGAGACGTTCGGTCAGCGAAAACCATGATGAGTCAACCGGTTCACGCAAAGTCTGAAAATTAAAATTCAGACCTGTACTGTCAAAGTCGTCCCTTACCGGCTCTTCCTGCCACGGCTGCGGCGGCAGGCCAGGTGCTGACACCTTCTGGGCTGGCGCGTTCCCGCCCTGCGCAAGACGCGGCCAGTCATCATCGCCCCAGACGATTTCCTGCAAAGCTGATTCACGTCCCAGAATACTGCGACCATGCGTCCGCACCGTCGCATCCGCAGGAGCATCGGGACGAAATACCGGCCGGGTGCAGAGATGAGCCAGATACCATTTACCGTTCTGCGTTTCAGCCCACGAACCGTGTCCGGCTTTTTGCAATTGTGCAGAATCCGTGCCGACGGAAGTCAGCAGCGGGTTCTCCGGATGAAGTTCGTACGGGCCGGTGATAGCGCGGCTGCGGGCGACGCTGACGACATGGTTCCAGCCGGTGCCACCTTCAGCGCAGACCAGATAGTACCAGCCGTAGCGGAAATAAAGATTCGGCCCCTCTGCAAGAAGACGGTCGCTACCTTTCCAGATATTAGTCACTGGGCCGACCAGCCGTTTGGTCTGCGGATCATATTCCTGCAGAACAATACCGGCGAAGCGGTGCTGAACTCCCCGTCCATCCCAAAGCATGTTCAGCATATACTTCCGTCCGTCGGCGGCATGAAACAGCGAAGGGTCGAAGCCGGAGGCGTTCAGAAATACGGGTTCCGACCATGGCCCGGTGATTTCCGGTGCGGTCACCAGATAGTTCGGCGTATCCTTCCACGGCCCGCCATCCGAACGGACATTGGTGTATAGCAACCAGAAAAGCCCATCCGCATACGTCAGATTGGGTGCCCAGATTCCGCAGGAATGCTCGCATCCACGCAAATCGAACTGGCTCAAGCGGTCTAATGGCCGGCAGAGAAGGTGCCAGTTTACCAGGTCGCGCGAGTGGTGGATCTGCACGCCGGGGAACCATTCAAAGGTACTGGTCGCAATGAAGTAATCATCCCCCACCCGAAGAAACGACGGATCTGGATTGAACCCCAGAAGAACCGGATTTTTAATTTTTTTCATAATTCTACTTTCACCAAATAAAAACCAGTCCGCTCGGCACCGTGCACCGTATCCGTCCAGCTATTCTGTGGATACTCGATACCGCCAGCCAGCGGCTGGAATCCTGAAAGCAGATTCGTCGACCAAAGCACGCTGTAGATATGATTCGGTTGCGACGGCCACGAAACCACGAATGAAGACATCCCCGGCAGTACAGCAATCGCTCCCGTGCCGCTTGGAATGCCGAGCTCATATTTATGATCGACCACGCCGGTTCCGTTGGTCGTAAGAGCCGTCATCCACTGAGCCGTTGTCGATCCGTCAGGAAGTGTCACGGCGTGGGTGTCCGGATTGTCAACCAGCACCCATGCGCCATACGTCAGCTTCGCAAAGTTGTTGCTCTCTGCCATCTGAACGGCCGCAGCCAGCAACGCCGGATTGGTGGACTGATTCGGTATCAGGATACTGTTAAACACAATCCGGTCGCCCAAATTCGCATGGCCTGTCCATTTCTGATAAGCCGTCTGCATCCGCCGGCTTTCTGAACTCGTATTCACCGCAGTAACTCCATTGGTGAAACCCGTCCGCTGCGGCATCACGATCAGCAGATCGCGCGGCTCACCGGCTTCAACCCATGAGCCGTTATAGATGGTCGTGGAATAGCTGCGGGTCTGAACCCAATTGGTTCCAGAACTCTTCACATCGCCGACATGCCAGAGAGGGCCCACTTGATAGTCGCCAGATGCGCCGAAGACAAAGGTGTCCCGCACCCAGATCAGCTGGTTCAACAGCATGAAGATGTCGCGGTACTGTTTGTGTTTCCCTCCGTCACAGCCGTACAAGCTAACCTCCACCGCCACCATATGAACCGACTCATAATCGCCGTAGAGCCGCACACTGCTATCACGCCAATTATGCAGAAATGCCGACCGGAAACGGGAGGAAGCCGACGGATACGTTGAATTAATATAAGCTGTCGGATTGACCGCCGCTGAAGCGGGATCATATTTCCAATCGAATTCGAGGTAATCATACCCGGAAAGATCCTGAGGATACGACCCCGGGAACGGCATCCAAGTATTCGCCGCCGCATAGTTGGTTTCTCCGCTGAACAGAATCCGTGAACCGTTTTCTCCACCGACCGCTACATTCCGGATATAGACCGGTCCCGCAGAAGTGTTGGTCGCGTCAAAACGCATTCCGAGTGTGGTAACCGAGCTTAGATTGATATTAAGCCCGCCAAGCGCCGAGTTCGCAGCCAGCAGTCCGACATGTACCCGGCGCCATGCTGAAGGGTCTGCAGCTCCGAAAGGAAACGGGTCGCCGGCTTTCCGGAAAAGAACAATATTGCCATATTCATCCGAAGCCTCCTCAACAGCAGGCCCAGCTAGCAACAGACCGTACTGATCCATCAGACTGTAAATTGAGGAGCCATCCGCCCGTCCGTGGCCGCCACCGTTGAACAGATTCATCGTCAGTGCCGTAGCGTTCAATCCGTGTCCACTGCGCAGAACAAATTTGTTGGGATACTCCCGGTCATAGCGACGATGGCTGTAATACGAAGTCCTCTGCGGCTCAACAACTGGCACGCTGTCATCCGTATACAAAAAAACCGGTTCGCGCGACACCCTATTTGATGATCCAGGCTGGGTACGGAGAATGTTGAACATCCGCTGGGCGGCCCAGCGGTAACGCCCGTCCTGATAAATTTTACCGGCCCATTCATACAGTGCCATGTTGTACTCAATGAATAGGTCATGATTAAACGTCATGGGTTCGGTGCCCTGCGGCAGGCGAACGTTCAGGTAGCGTTCAAAATTATCTTTCACCCACGGCAGCTGGTAGAACGCGACGATGTTCGTCTCCAGTTTTTCAGCAACCATCATCATGTTATAAATCCACAAGGCGTTATAACTGGTGGCATCTTCATTGGTATCTTTCATGCGCCTGAAGCCGTTCGTCCAGTTACTCATCGCTGTGTTTGTCCAAGCCGTCTTTTCCGCAGCAAAAGGATACAACTCAGCCGACCGGATTAGTCCCAGCATGTTCAGAATGCCGCGGTTCATTTCCGTTCCGGACTCCATCGAAAGGCAGTTGTGAGCATGATTTGTAATGGTGCTTTCAAGCGCGTTGCGCTGTGACAGAGTCAGCACCGCATCCAGATTCGTGCGAACCAGTTGATAGGTGTGCGTCAGGCGGCTCAGCGTAAACTGAATGTCATTTGTTGACGGATGATCTATCTCCTGAAGCATCGCCCGCTTCACCAGATTCAGACAGTTAGTGTTCCCAGTCTCAGAATAAAGCGCGGCCATCGCTTCCACCCAAGCGAAGTTATACTGACCTAAAGGCTGACCGCGGTTCTCCTGAGTTGCGATGCCGGATTCCACCGTCGCCAGTACACTCGTATGAAGATACGCATTAATGTACTGCTGCTTAGTCCAGGTTTGCTGAAGCTTACTGTCGAGATTCGTTATTGCCTGATAATCCGACTGTGTCAGGGCATCTGCCGAAGTAACTCCCAGCAGAAAAACAGCCCCCCATGCACTACCCTTTAGGAAAGTGCCTCGACAGAATTTTATTTTGGTTAAAATCTTAACCACCCTATTCAGACCCTTCAATTATCAGGTTGATACGGAGTTCAGCGTATTCCGACCGGCTCCAGTCGTTGCCTTTTCCCGGAGGCATTAAACCGTACCGGGAATCCGGCATAATTTTCTGTGTTTACGGTTTCACCTTTCTGAGCCCAAGGCGTTCCGATCTCAGAAAACAGCGCGTTCATTTCAAAAGCTTTCCGCATGCAGTCAACAACTCCCGGAATGGTCATTTGAACAGCATCGTTTACTTGGATCTGCTTACGGCATGATCCTGAAATGACGTGTATCCGGCCGGAGGAGTCGAAGGCGGCATTTACAACCACGGTAAAAGGTCGGCTCATGTCGAGACTACAGCAGAACCGTTCGCCAGCGCGCAGCGCGCGGCAGAGCTGTCGGATCGTTTCCGTCTTATCAGTCGGTCCATTGTCCAGAACTTCAACTCTTCCGTCGGCAAACTCTATCTTCAACTTCTGAAAATTTTCAAAAGTAATTACCGCTTTTTCGGTTTCGATTACGGTTGTCGCAGGAAGCTCTGTTTCCGACCCTAATGTAAACCAGGTCATCACTTCAACGCCTTCGCGGGTCATCACACGCACACAGCTGGTGTCTTCACTTTCGATGGCATTGCAACGATACAGCTCAGCCGTCACTTCAACCGGTTCAGCTAAAGCATTCTGCTCACCGGCGGCAAAAAAGAGATTATTGCAAAGGACATGAGAAAATGGATTATTGATGGTTCCGTCCAGCACCCAGTTGCCGTCCTGACGGACTTTTCCGGCCCAGCTGCTGCGCGAGTAATATTCATTCGTGCGAATCCACGCGCCGATTCCTTTCACTCGGAGAACCTTGCCGTATCGTCCGCTCAGCAAATCGCGTTTCAGCTGTTGAACCACCGGCGTGTAAAGTTGATTGAAGCAGACCGCGACCGGCAGGCCGGCCGCATGGGCCGCTGCGCTCAGCCTGTCGAGTTCCTGTACAGTAGCTGTCGGGGGCTTTTCCATAAAAACCGGGAAACCAGCCGCAATACACTGCATCGAAAACCGGGCGTGCAGATGAATAGGCGTCGGGTTCACCACCGCCTCAAACTGTCCGTAATTGATCAGTTCATCCACTGTTCCAAACACACTGATTCCCAGCTCGCAACACTGCTGCGCGATAGGACAGTTCAAATCGACAGCCGTTACAGCAACCAGCGTCGCGCTTTCCGGTGCCGCCAAAATTCTTTTAATCTGCATCTCCGAATAGCCGCTGCATCCAATCACGGCCAGTTTCACAGGCGTATGCGCCATTTTCTAATCCTCCAAATTACAGTTTTATCTCCGGAACTCATTCCGGATTCCTTCTCGGCAAATTACAAAGAAAAGCGCCTTGTCCAATGAGCGTATCCCGAAGCTTTTGAATATCGATGTCCCGCACACAGATTTCTTTTTGTGCAGCTATGGCGGCGGCCACGCCGCCAGCCTGGCCAACGGCTCCCATCGTGGGCGTGGTACGAACGGCAGCCTGCGCTTCAAAATCCGCCGACAGACAGCGTCCGACTGTAATCAAATTGTCTATCCGGTCATTCACCAGGCTGCGGTAGGGAATATTGTAGAATCCGCCCCACTCCAGTTTCTTATGTTCCGTTCCGGCGCCGGTCGGACTGTGTATATCAATCGGATAGCCGGAATGCGCAATGGTGTCCGGGAAACTCCGGCATTCCATCAAGTCTGCTCCGGTTAAGGTATAAACTCCTTTAATCTGCCGCGAACTCCGAACGCCGATCTGCGGACCAGTATACACCAGAGATGCCGCTTCAAAACCAGGCACCCATTTCTTCAGAAAGCGCTCTAGCTCCGCCGCCTGTTTACGCCCTTCCATTTCAGCGCGGCTCAAACTTTGCGGATCGTTGGCGTCAAAGCCGATAATGCGTGTCGTGTTGATGATCACTTCGCCCAGCGTGTTGGCTTCAAAAAACAGAAGGTCTTCACGAGGAATCGAAAAATCACCTACCGCACGGGCTTTTTCCAGCGTCTTAACAAACCCGCCGATGGAAAGGCGGACGGCCCGGTCAATGATGGATGTGTCGCCTTTCAGCCGGGGGAATTCCTCCGGATGGTTTTTTATGAACGTGCGAACTTTTTCCATGTTCACGTTCACCATACGCATCTTCATGGTCATCGGCTGGCAGGCTCCATCAGATGCGCGGCCTTTGGTAAATTCGACGCCAGCCCATACCGAAAGATCACCATCGCCGGTTGCATCGATAAACACTTTGGCTTCGATCCTAGAGAGTCCATGTTTGTTGCAAACGGTAACAGCCCAAACCTGTCTCCCATCTGTTTCAACTTCAGCCAGCATGGTGTGATAAAGAATTTCACCGGCGGCTTCCGTCACCATTAGTTCCAATTCCCGCTTCATGCCTTCCGCATTAAACGGCGTAACCGTATACGTGAAGCCCGTGGTATCAAACAGATGTCCAGGAGATTCCCCTTTGGCGATAAGACGTTCAATCAACTCGCCGGTTGTGCCTTGGATCACCTGCTGACTGCCGGCATGAAAAGTCATCATCGGCCCGACTCCGGCAGCCGTCAGCATACCGCCGAGAAATCCGTATTTTTCGACCAGCAGAACGGAGACCCCGCACCGCGCGGCGGCAACAGCCGCCATCGTGCCGGAAATCCCGCCGCCAACCACCACCACGTCATACCGTTTATTTTCCGTCATATTCATTCGCTGTATCCGTTAATCATTAAAAATGGTATTCATTTTCCCGGCATTAAACTGAGCTTTCAGTCCCTTTGCCGCCTCAGCCGCCGAAGCACCTTCCGCGAGCGGTAATAGAACCGTGGTAAAAACTTCGGCAGCTGGTTTGTCGCCGATGAATTTCTGATAGATCGCGTACGAGTTTACTTTCTTCGATGACTTCAAGGAGCGCGGAGTTGCGCCAATACCACAGACGGTATTTTCTCTGGGCGCGAACCAGACCAGTACCCGCCCATCCGCCGCTGTCTCGAACCAGTTGTCGCCCTGACTTAAAACCTTTTCAATATGGAACACTGGGCCGCAAACATAGTCACGGGCGCTTTTGATACTAATCGTGTCCCGAATCACCAGCGTACCGTCGTCAAGCAGTCCGGCGTCGCGGACTTTGCTTTGCGGACGGCCGTAAAGATCGTTCTCGTTTAGTCGCATCCGAACCGTATTTGCCGCAGGATTAAACGCTTCAACCGAACCGGTAAACATCGGATTATGGTGGAAAGGATAATTACGCGGATAACCTCGGATGTCGCCGACAGTTACCGTAACCAAATCGAAATCCTCAGAGGCGGGTTCTTCGATCTTGTAGCGAAATCTCAGTTTTTTCCAGTTGCCGTTATCGACATCCAGCAGCATGGGAAAAACGCGTCCAAACATATTGATTCCCGAATCCAGATCCATAAAAAACCGGGCGCTGTGCGCGCTGGAAAAACCTTCATCGGCCCGTTCAGCATTTCCGACCCAGCCCCAGACATTTTCTTCGAAACTGGCGAGCAGTTTTTCATTACCGTCTTTATCTACCAGCTTCACGTCGTCGATGAGAAGGCTGTTTTTCCCCGATCCACCACAGGTCGTAATCAAGGTAAATTCGCGTTCTGGGAAATAAGTGAACTGATTGGGAAAATCCGCATGGCGTTTACTCTTAAAAACCCCTTTGTACTGCGTGGGTGCACCGGCACCTCCCGCGAAATTCATCCAGCTCCAATGGTTAGGTAGATAGATTTCCGCCAGTGCCCAGCATCCGGGTTTTGCCGGATTACCCATGAGTCGGCGCTGGCTTCCGAACGGAAAATCTTCCGCGCTGTCTGCAACCAGAGTCCGGGAGTGGGTATCTGGGTAACGTCCGCCCTGATCGAAAATCCGGTACTGGCTATTGACGATATACGCCATCAATCCGAGCGTATTATTGTCACCATGTTCGCGGCCATTGATCATGTCAAAAAGTGCATAAGCGTTTTTGTTGCGCAGGATGACTTTGTCAGCATCGCCGTTGTTGCGGTACGTGACAACCGGTTCTTCCGGCTTCGGCGTCGGCGCAACTGTATCGTCCGCCCACAGATAGACGGAACTCAAACCCCAAAGCGTCCAGCCGGATAGCGGTTCGTGTTTTTCTTGTATCCGGTCAAAAAGCTGACGCGCAGCGGTTTTAAAGCGTCCGTCCCGATAAACAGCTGCGGCCTTTTCGAAAGCTGCGACAAGATGGATGTCGGTATTGTCCACATTGCCGTAGTCGCCGTACGGAGCCATACCGCCACAAGGCGTCTGGCAGCGAAGCATACGTTCAAAGGTGTTTTTCAATTTGGGATTCAGATAAAGATCCTGACGATGATTCAGCTCAATCCACTGGATGATGAAATACAAACTGATTCCCTGATAGTTGGTGGAGTTTTCCAGCTCTTCGAGATGGCCGATGATGCTGGTCTCGGCGTTTTCAATATAGCCGGTGATTTCATCGCGCAGTGGATACTTTGGGATTAGCTGTAGCATCTGCCGCAATCCAAGCTGATATCCCAAAGACCGGTTCATACAGCCGCCGCCTTCGAAGGTTCCTTTAACCATCATATCGCTGACCATGGCGAATAGGTCTGCTCTGTCTTCCGACGACAGATTGCCTTTGTTAACCAACGTGCATACGGCTTTGCAAAACGGACCGCGACCGACGAATTCCATACCTTGAATAACACCCTTCATCCGGTAATCTTTCAACCAGCCGACGAGCATAGTTTTCAATTCATCAAGGTATTTCTCATCACCAGTGGCTTCATAAAGCTCGGCGACCATGCCGGGAATGGTCTGGTTCCAGACTACAGAAGTCTTGCGTCTTTCTTCCGGCGAAAGATCCAGATAGAGTTTTTTGAGATAGTCGAGATACTCGGCTTTTTTAACTGCTCCGATAGAAAGTGTGCCCGTCGGTGCGGTAGCAGATACAACGGAACTGAACACCAGAGGATTATTCAGATTAACGCTGGCGCGCTCTAATTCCTTATTGGATTTATCAAGCAATACCACCGTTGCCACAGCGGCTGTTTGCCCTTTGGGAAACGGGATATCAAAATGTAGAGTATTTTCTCCGGCACGTAACGCGCCGACAGGAAATGTTTCCTCACCAAATTTCACCTTACAGGTTCCTGCAGTAGCGGAAACCATACTGAACATTCTAGCCTCCAGATTAACGCGAACCGGCTGGCCATTGTCCGCGTGCCAGATACCGGTCGGAGTCAGTGCATCAAACCAGATTCCGTTGCTCTTCCGGTTAGGATCATCACCCCACGGATCAAGATTAAACTGAAAGTGGGAGTGAACCATCGTGGAGACGCCGCAGTAACCATTCTGAAAAGTATTATCCGCATCGCTCGTGTCAATTACCTGATTGTACGTCAAGCCGTCCGTAGAGGCTTCAACCAGAAATCGGTTGCCTTGCGCGTTAATACGAAGCCACAACCACGTGCTGGCGGGTACGATCCTAATCGATTCGCCAAGAATTTTATCATCCCCACGCGACCGGGTTAATCCGAGCTGAATTTTACCGGCACGGCTACGCTGGACGAAATAACCCAGCGCCTGGTTCTGCGGCTGAATCCGGAACCACACACGGGTATACCACCATCCGCGCTCGACACTGGCGTTTCTGAATTTGACGCTGAAGCTGAAATTATCTAATGCCGCATCGGTGTAAACGGCGGTTCCGTCACTCAACGTACAGAGCGCTGGCGGGCCACCAGCTAAATCATGCTCCATACTTTCCGAACGAACCGCCCAGTCCCCTTTGCTAAACTTCCAGCCTTCGACCGTCTTTACATTCAGGGTCGTTCGGAGCGGCAGTACCACCACCGATGATTCCTGACCGGCGGCTGCTCCGAGCCCTATTAAAACTGCAAAAATAGTTATAAGGTTCTTTTTCATGAAATTCCGGTAAATTGGTGGTTTTTCTACCAGATACTATTTCATTTCAGGCTTAATTCCGGAATATTCTTCTACCGTTAAAAACCCATCTTTATTCAGATCCTTCCTGTTGAAATACATGGCTGCCCGGTCTTTTTTGTCCGTATGTGCACTGTACTCCTCAAGCGCAAGCCGTCCATCGCCGTTTGTATCGGCCCGTTTGAATCGGATTGCATTTTTCGCCGCTTCAACGGTAGCTGCACCGTCATCCGCGGCCAAAACGACGGATGCCGCCAGTAGAACTGTGCCTGCGATAATTTTTGTCATTATACTTCTCATGGTCTCTCCTTTTCTCCTGTTGATGTTCACTTTGCTTTCTCTACGCTCAAATTCTTTCCGTAGAATAAACAATTTGTTCCTCCTCCAAGCCCTGCCGCATATAGCGCATTCGTCCCTGTTCCATCCACCTTTACTGCCAACAGACAGTAATCGGTCACAAACCCGCTATTCGTAACCATCGATCCGTCCGGATTATCCACCAGACGCCAGTTATCGTATTTCAATACGGCGGCCTGGTCATTTTCAAACAACAGCTCCACCTGCGCGGCCAGATCGACAGGATCGGATTTGCCGTCATTGGGAATAAGCAGCGAGTTGAAAGTAGTCTGCCGTCCGGCAGCCGCCATGCCGTTCCATTTCTGAAATACAGTATGCGAACGCCCGCCGGGAGGTGCATTCGTAGTAAGTGCATTCTGGATCGTCAGGTCTGCACGCGGCGGAAAAACGATCAGCAGAAATCGAGGAGGCGTGATCACCGTAATATTGCTTTTATCCGCCACCGTACTCGAACTGGTCTGAAACCAGTTCGTACCTTTGCCAAGCAGTTTTTCAACATGCCAAAGCGCTCCGGCCTGATATTCGCCCGCGCCGCCCCAGACCATTGTGTCGCGCACCCAGACCAGATGGTTGGGAAGCATGATCATGTCACGGTATTGCCGGTGGTTATTGCTGTCCGGTGCGTAAACATCCACTTCAACCGAAGCAAAATGCGCCTTCGCCGCATCGCCGAAGAAACGTACGCGGCTGTCGCGCCAGTTATCTAGTCCCTTCGCCCAGCGGGCGGACGCTTTGGGATTAATGCCGTTTAAAACGACCTGTACGTCTTCCAGTTTAAGTGCACTATCATATTTCCAGATAATTTCGAGGCCTTCATAGTCCTCCAGATTCACCGTACCGCTTAGGGGAATTGACGGCCATCGTCCGCCAATGGAAACATTTCCGTCAAAAATGGTTTTGCTACCGGTTTTCCCGGTAGCAACAACTCGGCTAATCGTAACTTTGCCGGGGCCTTTGCCCTCAATTCGGAGCCCGATCTGATTAATCGCACACAAATTGACATTCAGGCCTCCGCTAGTGGTGTTGCTTCCACGCAGATTGACATGGGTGCGGTTCCAAATGTCCGGGCGAAGTGGATGGCCAAAAGGAAAGTCTATTCCTGCAGGACGAATCAGTAGCAAATTACTGAACTGCTCATCCGGACTGTAGCGGTGTCCACCGCTGAGCAGCAGGCCGTATTGATCCATCAGACAGTAAACGGCTGATCCATCGGCCAGGCCGTGGCCGCCGACATTAAAAAGATTCAGCGCAAGAAAAGTCGCATCCGGCCCATAACCGCTGCGTAGCGCCAACTTGTTGGGAAACTCACGGTCGTAGCGCCGCTGACTGTAATAACTGCTTGCGGACGGCTCGATTGGCACAACGCTGTCGTCCACATAAAGAAAAACCGGATTGCGAACCATCTTATTTTCATTGCCCGGCTGACTCCGTAAAAAGTTCAGGCTCCGCTGAGCCGCCCAGCGGTATCGTCCGTCTTTATAGATCGCGCCGGCCCACTCAAACAATGCGGCCGGATCAGCGCTGAGACTCAAGGTGCCGTAAATCGTTTCCGGCTCAGTTCCCAGCGGTGTGCGGATATTCAGATGACGCTCAAAAATTTCTTTGACCCATGGCTGATTGTAAAAGGCCTGCTGATCGATACCCATCTCATGAACTGCCTGCATCAGCGTGTAAAGCCAATAGTGATTGTAGTCGATGCAGTCTTCGTTGTTATCTTTGGCCCGCAGAAGCCCCTGCTCCCAGTTGTACTTCCAGATCTTTTCCCAAACCGAGCGGTTCGGATGATCCGGCAGCAGTTTGCAAACGCGAAGCAATCCGAGCAGATTGGTCATCCCGCGATTCATCTCGGTACCGCTTTCTTTCTTCACACAATCATCGGCGTGCTTGGCGATTGCATCATCAATAATCTCCCGGTCTGCGTCGCTAAGTTTTTCACGCACACGGGCATAGGATCCGGCAATCCGTGCCAAAGCAAACTGATCATCCAAAGAGGGAAATTTGGCTTCATGCAGTAACGAATCGCGAATTAGAAAAAGAAAATCCTCTTTGCTGGTTTCCTGATACAATGCAGAAAGTGTTTCGATGTCGGCAAAATAGTAGCGACCCAGTGCTTTACCCTGCTGCCGTGATGTTTGTAATGTCTGTCGCGAACGAACATCCGGAGCAGAATCCAGAAAACCTTTAATGTAACTTTGTCGAGTCCATGAAACCGAAAGCATCTTATCCATTTCAGCCAATGAACGGGGTTCGCCGGCGTACGGCTCTGCGGTAAAGAGAAACGCCAAACAGAAGAACATTAAAATCCGGCACATTGTTTTTCCCATATGTTACTTCTTCCAGATTGCGATTAAAAATAACCTTGAGCTTCGAATTCCAGACTGGAAAACGAAACTTAAATTTTAATTAGAGACCACGGCAGGTCCGCTGATAAAAGCGGAACCTGCCGTAAAACATACTTTAATTAGCGGCGAAATGCCGTGTGCCGACGGATCATTATCGTCATAAGCGCGCCCAACCCCAGCATACCGATTGTGGCCGGTTCAGGTATGGCGAAGACTCCTGTAGTCGTATTCATCGTCCATCCGGTGAAATCTTTGCCTGTCGCACCGGAGGCATCTACCGCGAGACCGCTATCCGTAACCGTACCGGCAACGTTGTACAACTGTACACTGTTTCCGGTCAGTCCCGACCAGTTGCCGGTCAAATACCAAGTGCCGTCGACCGTCGCGGCCCCGGTAACGGTAAGCACGTCGCCGTAATCGGATTTAGCTTTTGAGCCATCCGCCATAAACAGGCTCGCTACCGTTAAACTATCGGCAGCGAGAATCGCACCGGCAT
>JBBQSL010000068.1:0-15691 GCA_038213895.1 Kiritimatiellales bacterium
CGGTCGTTAAATTGCTCCCAAGCCAACGCCAGATCAGACGAAAATACATCCTTGTAAAAACCGTTTTTTTGCGGAGACGCTACCCTCATGCCCAAAACAAAACTAAAAAATATGGGTTGACTCAAGCTGGTACTCTGACCCCTTTTGCTATAACCCCTTTTGTTCGCCTAATTCGTCATTTTGTGTTTTGGGTGGCAAAAAATGAAGTTGAGATACGCTTTTTTTCGGGAATACGAAAAGCACTTTCGGAATACATCAGATCCAAAGGTTGGAAGAGCTGGACGTGGCAGGCAGGATGCCCGCGGTACGTTTTCCGAGGTTTGGAAAATTCGCGTTTATTCGCGGTTCGGGTTTTCCAATGGTTGGAAGCGCAGGCAGGATGCCCGCGGTACGGAGGAGTGAAGTTGATATTTGCGTTCTGTTCGATCCTTTGCGGCGAGATCGGTAAATCCAAGCCGATACGGATTCCAAATTTAGGATAAATCATCTACCGTGCCTGCCAATGTTTGGAAAACCAATGATGGACGAAACGATTAAAATTTACACCGATGGGGCGTGCAAGGGAAATCCTGGTCCGGGCGGTTATGGGGTGGTGCTAATCTCCGGTGAGCGCAGAAAAGAGCTTGTCGGCGGTTTTCGTAAAACCACCAACAATCGGATGGAGTTGCTGGCTTGTATCGAAGGACTGCGCTCACTGAAACGTCCGTGTACCGTTGAGCTGACCAGTGATTCCAGTTACGTCGTTAATGCCATCGAAAAAGGTTGGGCCAAGCGGTGGCGTTCCAGAGGTTGGAAGCTTTCCCCTTCCAAATCGGCCAAAAATTCCGATCTATGGAAACTTCTTCTCGATTTGTGCGCCGAACATACCGTCCGTTTTCATTGGGTGAAGGGTCACGCTGGTCATCCCGAAAATGAACGCTGTGACGTCTTGGCGGTCGAGGTTTCGCGGTTGAAGGATCTACCCGCCGATTTAGCCTTTGAAACCAGTATTCTCACGGACGATCTTTTCAGTCCCTGATTTTTTGGTGATTGGGTTCTTTGGCTTGGCAGGGCTTTCATAAAAAGGGTAGCATCCGGCAATTTCCAGCACGAGGGGTATGCATTTATGAGTAAACCGCAAGTCGGGTCGGTCATTGAACTCTTTGGACGTATTGCTGAACAGTTTCCCGAGCAAGCGGCGCTTCTATTTAAAGACCGGACGCTGACGTATCGCGAATTAGATCGCCAGTCCAATCAGCTGGCTCAGGTTCTGCGTAAAAAAGGAGTCAGCCAGAGTTCACTGGTCGGTCTTTGTATTAGTCGCTCTCCGGAAATGATTACAGCCGTGCTGGCCGTTTTGAAGGCGGGCGGTGCCTATGTTCCGCTTGATCCCGAATATCCTGCCGTGCGGTTGACCTATATGATGGAAAACGCGCGCGCCGCATTGCTGTTGACCGAAGCAGACAAGATCTCGATTTTTAAAGGCATCCCAGTGGAGTGTGCGGACATTCACGCTCTTACTGCATTGGCCGCTCAGGAATCCGTAATCGCTTTACCGCCTTCTGCCGGACAGCAGAGTCTGGTTTACGTCATCTATACTTCCGGCTCGACCGGTCTGCCTAAAGGCGTGGCGATGCCGAACCGTCCGCTGGTCAATTTGATTGAGTGGCAGATCAAGGAATCCAAGTTTGAACCCGGGGTTCGTACCCTTCAGTTTTCACCGCTCAGTTTCGACGTATCTTTTCAGGAAATTTTTACCACGCTTTGCGCTGGTGGAACGCTGGCGCTGATTGACGATAATGAACGGCTTGATCCGGAACGGCTGGTTTCTTTTCTGAACGAACACCGGATCGCACGGTTGTTTCTTCCGTTTGTGGCGTTGCAATATCTGGCGGAGACAGCGGTCAGTCTGCGGTTGACGCCATCAGCACTGCGCGAGGTGATCACGGCCGGCGAACAACTTCAGGTGAATCGACATCTTGTCGAATTTTTCAATAAAATTCCCAATTGTGCGCTGTTTAATCACTATGGTCCGACTGAAGCGCATGTGGTGACGCGTTATAAACTGGAAGGCGCACCGGACACTTGGCCGCCGCTACCATTGATCGGCACCGCCATTGATAACACACAGATGTATATTCTCAATGCGGAGCATCAGCCGGTACCCGCCGGTGAAACCGGCGAACTTTATATCGGCGGTATCGCACTGGCAGACGGTTATCTGCATCAGCCTGAACGAACCGCCGAACGGTTTCTGGCTGATCCATTCAGTACAGAATCCGGTGGACGGATGTACCGTACCGGCGATTTGGCACGTTTTCTTCTGGATGGGAATATCGAATTTCTTGGACGGGCTGATGACCAAGTTAAGGTGCGCGGATACCGGATCGAACTGGGTGAAATTGATGCCGTGCTGAGTAGTCACGAACTGGTAAAACAGGCTGTGACATCGCCGTGGGAGCAACAGCCCGGCAGTGCCGCCTTGGCCTGCTATATTTTGCCGCGCCCCGGCGCGACACCTTCGGTAACGGATTTGCGGCGTTATGCCGAAGAGCGTCTGCCGGACTACATGGTTCCGTCCGCTTTTGTAACCGTCAGTGAATTTCCGCTGACACCTAGCGGCAAGGTGGATCGCCGGGCACTGCCCAAACCGGTTCGCGACCGGCCTGCCTTAGATACCGAATACACGGCCCCCGGCTCACCATGGGAAGAGACGCTTTCCAATCTTTGGAAAGAGGTGCTAGGCATGGATGCCGTTGGTATCAACGACAGCTTTTTCGATCTCGGCGGTACATCACTACTGTTACTGCGTTTGATCGCACTATTGCGCGAACGCCGTCAGTTGAATCTGCCGGTCGCTGTTTTCTTCCAGCATCCCACCATTGCGGCGCTGGCCGGAATTGTTGAAAATCGTGGTGCCGAGACAAGCGCTGCGCTGAAGGCGAAAGAGCGTGCTGGACATATGAAACAACAGAGCGGTACCGCGGTGGCCATCATCGGCTGGGCCGGACGCTTCCCCGGCGCAAACGATGTGGACACGTTTTGGGAAAATCTTTGTGCGGGCAGGGACACCGTCACCTTTTTTAAAGACGACGAACTGGACGCCTCCGTTGATTCCGAACTTCGGAAACAGCCTGAATATATCAAAGCCCGTGGGATCATTGAGGGCGCAGAAAAATTTGACGCCGCCTTTTTTGGATTTTCGCCGCGCGAAGCGGAACTGATGGATCCACAGCAACGCGTGATGCTTGAAGTCGCTTGGCAGGCGCTCGAAAATTCCGGTTGCACGGCGACGGACCGAAATCGCCTCGTCGGTATTTATGCCGGTATGGGCAACAGCACTTATTATCACGACAACGTACTGACTCGTCCGGATCGCATTAAAGAACTAGGTGCGTTCCAGGTAATGACTGGCAATGAAAAGGACTATATTGCCACCCGGCTGGCCTACAAACTGAACCTGACGGGGCCGGCGGTGAGCATTCATACGGCCTGCTCCACTTCGCTGGTCGCGGTGAGTCACGCAGTTCATGCACTGCTCGACGGCCAATGCGATATGGCGCTGGCGGGCGGCGTTTCTATCACGACGCCACAGAACAGCGGTTACCTTTATCAGGAAGGCAGCATGCTGTCACCGGATGGACATACTCGTCCGTTCGACGTTTCTGCGCAGGGCACTACGTTTAATAACGGTGCGGCCATGATTGTGGTCAAGCGGCTGGACGATGCGCTGGCGGATGGCGACCGGATTTATGCGGTGATCCGTGGCGCGGCGCTGAATAATGACGGCGCGGACAAAATGAGTTTTAGCGCGCCGAGTGTGGATGGACAGGCCGCCGTGGTGGCCATGGCGCATGCTCAGGCCGGAGTTGAACCAGAAAGTATCACTTACGTCGAAGCACATGGAACGGCTACGCCGGTCGGTGACCCGATTGAAGTCACCGCGCTCACGCAGGCCTTCCGCGTCGGTACAGACCGCAAGCAGTTCTGCGCGCTCGGCTCGCTCAAAAGTAATGTCGGCCATCTGATTTGTGCTGCTGGGGTAACCGGTCTGATCAAAGCGGCGTTGTCACTCTATCATAAAAAAATTCCAGGCACTCTTTATTTTGAAAAACCTAATCCGCAACTTGATTTGGAAAACAGTCCGTTTTACGTCAATGCCGGACTGATTGACTGGCCGGAAGGTAAAACGCCGCGCCGCGCAGGCGTCAGTTCTTTCGGGGTCGGCGGTACCAATGCGCATGTGATTCTGGAAGAAGCACCGTCCGTTGAAATTCTGGCGGAACGTCCGTCCCGTCCGTGCCAACTGTTATTGCTTTCCGCCAAAACTGAAACGGCGTTGGATGCCGCCACGGTGAATCTGGCCGAACAGTTTTTACAGGCTCCAGAAACCGATCTGGCGGATGCGGCGTACACCTTGCAAACCGGGCGTCGCGAGTTTGCTTATCGTCGCTGTGCCGTAGGTGCATCGTCCGCTGAGGCCATTGAAGTGCTGGAAAAACGCCTGCCAAAACAGATGGTCGGCCGCCACCTGACGGTTACCAAGCCGCCGCTGGTTTTTATGTTTCCGGGGCAGGGTGCGCAGTACGTCAACATGGGAAAAAATCTCTATGAAACCGAACCGGTTTTTCGGCAGACACTGGATGAATGCGCAAAAATTTTGCAACCTGTTTTGAAACCGGGGTTACTAGAACTGCTCTATCCGCAAGCTGGCGAAGAAGAAGCGGCTACCGCTCGTCTGCAACAGACCGGCTATACGCAGCCCGCTGTTTTTGCCGTGGAATATGCGCTGGCCAAACTTTGGATGAGCTGGGGTTTCCTGCCTGACGCGATGACGGGTCATAGCATTGGCGAATTCACCTGCGCCTGTCTGGCTGGTGTATTTACGCTGGAAGATGCTTTGCTTCTGGTCGCGGCTCGCGGACGAATGATGCAAGCCCTGCCAAGTGGCAGTATGCTTTCGGTGCGTACGGCATTTGAAAGCATTGAAAAACGATTGCCTGCCAACGTATTTCCGGCGGCACTCAATGCGCCCGATCTGTGCGTGCTCAGCGGCTCGCATGAAGCCATTGCGGCCGTGACGCTACAGCTGGAGGCCGACGGAATTGTCTGTAAACTGTTGCGCACTTCGCACGCGTTTCATTCGCCGATGATGGATTCCATTCTCGAACCGTTCGCGGCGGAAATGGCTAAGGTTAAACTTTCTGCTCCGGTTATTCCGTTTGTTTCAACGGTTACTGGCAAATGGATTACGGCAGAGCAGGCTGTTGATTCCATGTACTGGGTGCGGCAACTGCGCGAACCGGTGCACTTTGCTGCAGCCGCCGCAACGCTGTGGGAAAAGCCGGAACGTGTGTTACTTGAAATCGGGCCCGGCAGTTCATGTACCACGCTGGCTCGCAGTTCGCGCCGTGCCGACATTCCCGCTCGCGATCAGATGGCGATTGCCTCACTTAGTAGCACGGCGGACGATCATGCCGAGTGGACGGCTCTGCTGTTGGCATTGGGTCAGCTTTGGATCTCTGGTCTGGCGTGCGACTGGAAGCGATTCTATGCCCGTGAACAGCGTCGCCGGATTTCGCTTCCGGCCTATCCGTTTGAAAGTAAACGCTACTGGGTCGAGCCGGGCACGCGCGAGATTTCTACGGTCCAGACCGAATCGACTAAGCCGGAGGTCGTTGTCGCCGAGGACGATAAATTAACCCCGCACGAGCGGATGGTTCGTCGGATTCAACAGGTACTTGAAGAAACCTCCGGAGAGGATATTAGCGGTGCGAATGAAGATACGACCTTCATGGAAATGGGCTTTGATTCGCTGTTCCTGACGCAAGCCAGTCTGGCGATCAGTAATAAGTTCAAGGTGAAGATCACTTTCCGCCAGCTGATGGAAAGCATCACCACGTTGAAACAGCTCGCAGACCATCTTGAAGCGGAAGCACCTGCCGCGCCGCCACCAGCCTCGGCGGCTTCGCAGTCCGCGCCGTTCGCGGCGGTGGAATCTGACCCGCCAGTTGAAAAGAAACCGTTCGGTGCAGGAGCGAGGATTACCACCAGCGAGACCAATGTGCTGAACGACCGTCAGCAGACGGCTCTGGATCAGTTCAGTGCGGCTTATAGGGCTCGAACCCGCAAATCAAAGGAAATGACACAAGCCAATCGCGCCCAGCTGGCCGATCCGCGCGTTGTTTCCGGCTTTCGTCCTCTGCTGAAGGAATTGGTTTATCCGGTGATCGTCAATCGTTCATCCGGCTCGCGGCTCTGGGCTGTGGACGGCAATGAATATGTGGATTTGACCTGCGGATTCGGTTCAAACTTTTTTGGTTATTCCGCGCCGTTCATTGTGAAGGCTATCGAGGAGCAGTTGAAGAAGGGATATGAAATTGGCCCGCAACATCCGCTCTCCGGCGAGGTGTCAAAAATGTTTTGCGAAATGACCGGGCTTGATCGCGCGGCATTTTGCAATACCGGTTCGGAAGCCGTGCTCGGTGCCATGCGGTTGGCCCGTACGGTGACGGGTCGAAAGATGATCGCCATGTTCACCGGCGATTATCACGGCATTTGTGATGAGGTTATTGTCCGTGGTACGCCGTCACTGCGTTCGGTGCCCGCCGCGCCGGGAATTCCGCCTTCATCGGTTGAAAATGTGTTGGTGCTAGATTACGGCGACGAAAAATCGCTTGAGATTCTGCAGGCTCGCGGTGATGAACTGGCTGCAATTATGGTTGAGCCGGTGCAGAGTCGGCGGCCCGATCTGCAACCGCGCGAGTTTTTGCACGCCTGTCGTAAAATTGCTGATGAGTGCGGCGCAGCTTTTATTATTGATGAAGTTATCACCGGCTTCCGTGTGCATCCGCGGGGCGCGCAGGGAATTTTTGATATCAAGGCCGATATCGCCACGTACGGCAAAGTGGTTGGCGGCGGCATGCCCATCGGCGTGATTGGCGGCGTGAATCGCTTTATGGACGCGCTCGATGGCGGTCAGTGGCAGTTTGGTGATGCGTCGTTCCCAGAAGTCGGGGTTACGTATTTCGCTGGAACTTTTGTGCGCCATCCGCTGACGATGGCGGCGGCGAAGGCATCGCTTCTGTATCTGAAAGAACAGGGGCCGGAACTTCAGGAAGCGATGAATCTTAAAACCGCCAAGCTGGCGGTTGCCGTGAATACCTTCAGTGCAGAGCACGGGGCTTCACTGAAAATTAAGCATTTCGGATCACTCTACAAAATTACGTTTACTCGCGACGAAGCGTTTAGCGACCTATTCCATACCTGGCTTCGTAATAAGGGTCTTCATGCGTGGGATGCCCGTCCTTGTTTTCTGACGATTGCTCATACGGACGATGATATCGCTTTTATCATCCGTTGCTTGAAAGAGACGGTTGATGAGATGCAGGCGGCAGAACTGCTTTCGCAGGCCGCTGTGCCGGTGATGAAGACGGAGGCAGATGGAGTAGTCGTTGTACCCACGACAGAGGCGCAGCGCGAAATATGGGCCGCCGTACAGATGAATCCAAAGGCCACACTGGCTTACAATGAATCGGTCAGTTTGCGGCTGAAAGGCGTGTTGAACTGTGCGGCGCTGGAGCAGGCGGTGCAGTGCGCTTTTGATCGTCACGACGCCTTGCGCGGAACTTTTTCACGCGATGGCATGTCGATGCGAATTCGCTCGTCAGTTAAAGTAGAAATCAAGTGGGTTGATCTGTCGGAAGCGCAGTCTTCCGCTATTCAAGGCCTGCTTGATCAAGAGGCTGAAACTCCATTTGATCTGGAAGAGGGTTCCGTGGCGCGTTTCTGTGTAGCAGGGTTCCGTTCCGATGAATACCAGTTGATTATCACCGCGCATCATCTGGTGTGCGATGGCTGGTCGATTGATGTGTTGGTGCGTGATATCGGTAAATTTTACAGTGAGCTGGCCGAAGGCGTAAAAGCGACCAGGCCTCCTGCTGACCGGTTTGCCGTGTATGCTGGCATGGAGCCTGAATGGCTTCGGAGTCCGGAAAACCGCGCCGCAGAAGCTTACTGGCTGAAACAGTTTGAAGGTGAAGCCCCGGTGATGAATATGCCGATTGACCGTCCGCGTCCGCCGGTCAAAACGTTTGCCGGTGCTCGCGAAGATTTTCGTCTTGATCCTGAACTGACGGCGCGGCTGAAGAAAACCGGTTCATCATGTGGTTGCACCTTTGTGAATTTACTACTGGCGGCCTTTAAGGTTTTTGTTTATCGGCAAACCGGTCAGACCGATTTAGTCATTGGCCTGCCGTCGGCGGGACAGTCGGTTCGTGATTGCGAAAATCTGGTCGGCCATTGCGTTAATCTGATGCCGTTGAGGAGTCAGCTCGATCCGCAAATGTCGTTCACGGATTATTTGAAACAGTTGCGGCGCGTAATGCTGGATGCCTTTGATCACCAGTATTTCACCTTTGGTACGCTGGTTCAGAAGCTTAACCTGCCGCGCGATCCTTCGCGGGTGCCGTTGGTACCGCTGGTCTTCAATATTGATAACGGGATTGATTTGAACGCAATCCGCTTTGAAGGGCTGAGCTTCGAGTTTGTTTCCAATTCGCGCCATTATGAAAATTTTGAGATTTTCCTCAATGTTATGGATTTGCCAGATGGACGCGCGGCAATGGAGTGGTCCTACAACACCGGATTATTTGATGCCGAAACCATTCGTCGCCACATGGCGGAGTTTGAAACTCTGCTGAACGCTATTGCCGATCATCCGGAAACCGTGCTGTCTGATTTGCCGTTGATACCGGCGGACGAGCGGAAGCTTATGTTGGAAAGCTGGAATGATACGGCGACTGTTTATCCGCGAGACCTGAGTATTTCCATACTGTTTGAAGAAATCGTCGCCGCTACGCCGGACGCACCCGCCGTGCAGGCGGCAGGGGCTGCTGCTATTTTGTATAGCGAACTCAATCGTCGTGCCAATCGCGTGGCGCATCATCTTCGCAAACTTGGCATCAGAGAGGGTGACCGTGTGGGGCTTTGCTTTGAACGCTCGGTTGACATGCTGGTCAGCCTAATTGGCATTCTTAAAGCAGGCGGCGCTTACGTGCCGCTCGATACGGCGTGTCCGGCGGAACGGCTCGCTTATATCATGAAAGATACCGCCATGCGGGTCGTGCTTTGCCAGTCCGATCGGGAAAATGCATTGCCCGACTTCAAAGGGCAGAAGATTGTGCTGGATGAAAAAGTTTTGCGCGGCGCAGGCGATGAAAATTTGTCGGTCAAAATTGGCTCGCAGAGTCCGGCTTATGTGATGTACACCTCCGGTTCGACCGGCCAGCCGAAAGGCGTTGTGGTGCCGCATCGCGGCGTCGTGCGCCTGGTTAAAAATACCAATTACGTCCGGCTCGACGCAGAAACCTGTACGCTTCACTTTGCACCGATCGCATTTGATGCCTCAACATTCGAACTCTGGGCGGCGCTGCTTAATGGCGGACGGGTTGTTTTGTACCTGCCGCAGGCGCCATCGCTGGAAGAACTAGGCGGTATCATCCGCGATTTCGGCGTGAATACACTTTGGCTGACGGCCGATCTGTTCCGCGCGATGGTATCCGAGCGGTTGGATGATCTGCGTGGAGTTAAGCAGTTGCTGGCGGGCGGCGATGTACTTTCTGTACCTGAAGTGAAGCGCGTGCTGACGGAATTGCGCGGTTGTTGCCTGATTAATGGGTACGGTCCGACTGAAAATACGACGTTTACCTGCTGTTGTCCGTTGCATACGCCCGATGATTTCTGCGGCAGTGTGCCGGTCGGACGACCTATTGCCAATACGACGGTTTATATTCTGGATGAACAGATGCGTCCGGTTCCAATCGGTGTGACCGGCGAACTTTATACCGGTGGCGACGGGCTGGCTCTGGGTTATCTTAATCAGCCGGAGTTGACCCGCCATGCGTTTGTATCTGATCCGTTTAGTACACAGTCTGGCGCACGGCTCTACCGCACCGGCGACCGCGTACGCTGGCTGGCCGATGGACGTATTGAATTTCTTGGACGGCAGGATCGGCAGGTTAAAGTGCGCGGATTCCGCATTGAGCTCGACGGCATTGAGCAGGTGCTTTCTCAGCACGAGGCGCTTACACAGGTGGCGGTGACGGCGCCGGATATCCAGCCGGGTCGTCGGGCGCTAGCCGCCTATTATGCGGTGGCACCGGGGCGGCAGATTTCCAGAGAGGAATTGCGCAGTTATCTGGGAAGCCGTCTGCCGGATTATATGATCCCGCAGTATTTTATGGAACTGGAGCAATTGCCGCTTTCTTCCACTGGTAAAATAAATCGCAAGGGACTGCCGATTCCGGACACCGGCATGCACGCCGATTGTATCAAGTTTACGGCTCCGCGCACGCCCGAAGAGACGGCTTTGGCTGAAATCTGGTATGCAGTGCTCGGGTTCGAAAAAATCAGCGTATGTGATAACTTTTTCGATCTCGGCGGACACTCGTTACTGGCGATTCAGCTAATTGATCGTCTTGGCGAGGCAGGATACGAAGTGAGCGTCGAACAACTCTTTCAGTTTCCGACGATTGAGGAAATGACGAAAATAATCAGTTCGCGCCAAGCTGTTGAATCGCAGGATGCCCGCTGGTCATCCCTCGTGACACTGCGGCGCGGACGTCCCGGAAAAACTCCGCTATTTTTCCTGCATACGGCACCGGGCGATGTGCTCATGTATTCCAATCTCATACACCAACTGCCGGGAGATCAGCCTTGCTACGCCTTTCAGTCGCTCGGTTTGCATAATGTGCTGGCGGCACATCGTACGATTGAAGCCATGTGTGCGCACTATGTGAAACTGCTGATTGAATTTCAGCCCGAAGGGCCTTACATGCTGTGTGGCTGGTGTTTCGGTGGAACGCTGGCGTCCGAAATGGCGCTACAGCTTCGGGCTTTGGGCCGTGAGGTTTCTCTGCTGGCCGTATTCGATGTCTGGGCGCATCCACCGACCAAATGGACGCTGCGTCTGCGGTACGGGTTGCAGGCGGTACGTTTGTTCAGCGTTATGCCGTTCGAGCGGAAAAAATCTTATGTGCTTGAGCGTATTCGCAACCGGTTTTCAAAACAGATGAAACCTGAAAATATACGCGAGACGTTACAGGTCAGAGTGACGCACGGTATTTTGAAAAACCGTGATGAGGTTTACCGGCTGAACTTGATGGCTACGCAGATTTACAAGAGTCGTTATTATTCGGGCAAAGTTCATTTCTTCCGGCCCGACTGGCTCGATCTGGAATTCCTGCCGGATCTTTTGCTGGGCTGGGGGCTTATCTCGGACGAACAGCAGGTTTTTCTTATACCGGGTGGACACCGTACCATGCTGACCGAGCCTAATGTTAAGATTCTGGCCGCGCATTTGACCCAGTGTATTCAGAGTATTAAAAAGCTAACCTGATCATGCAGTGGCCGGAAACCATACGAAAGAAGCTGAGAGAATTGCCGGACGCGCCAGGGGTCTATCTGATGCGTGGACGAAATGGAGCTATCATTTACGTCGGCAAGGCGGCATCGCTTCATAAACGGATGCAGAGCTATTTTCGCGAAAGTACCTATCATAAAGCCGAACCGAAGCTACGCGGGTTGATCCGTTCCATTACCGATTTCGATGTGCTGGTACTGCGAACCGATGCCGAAGCAGTGCTGACCGAAGGCAAGCTGATCAAGGAGTATAAGCCGCGCTATAATACGTTGTTTAAGGATGATAAGCGGTTTCCGCTTCTGCGTGTTTATCTAAACCGTCCATTTCCGAAGTTTGAGCTCTGTCGGATCGATAAAAACGATGGTGGAACCTGTTTCGGGCCTTACACCTCAGGCTTGGCGGCGCGTGCGGCGCTGGAATTCGTCGAGCGGCGTTTTGGCATCCGGCAATGCCGTCCGGAGCGTCCGGATATGGAAGCCTACAAACACTGTCATAATGATATTATCCGGCAATGCGCCGCGCCGTGCATTGGTAAGGTCACTCCGGATGAATACATGGAACGTGTCCAGACGGCCTGTGCCTTTCTGCGTGGCGAACGTCCAGAATTTATTAAAGAGGTACGCGCGCAGATGGTCGCCGCCGCAGAGAAGCACCATTTTGAAGAGGCCGCTGCACTACGCGACATGATGTTTTTGCTGACCCGTGCGGTGAAGGAGCGGGCGCTGGTGCGAAAAACCGGCAAGATGCTTTTGGACGAAGCCGGAACCGGCGTTGAAGAGTTGGGCAAAGTGCTGGGGCTCGCCGCGCCGCTGCGGTTGATTGAGTGTTTTGATATTTCCAATATTTCAGGCACCTATGCGGTAGCCAGTATGGTGGCGGCGGTGGACGGTGTTCCGGTGCCGCAGCGCTATCGCCGGTTTCGCATTAAGACCGTTGCAGGCAGTGACGACCCGCGCATGATGGCTGAGGCCGTCCGTCGTCGGTATAGTCGTTTAAAAGCAGAAGGAACAAAACTCCCCGATTTGCTGGTGGTGGACGGCGGGATAACGCAGTTGCGAGCAGCCCGTGCAGTGCTGGCGGAAATCGGCGTAGAAATTCCAAGCATTGGAATAGCTAAGCAGCACGAAGAGATTGTGCGCGACGGGCAGCCTTCGCTTTTTCTGCCGCGCGACTCCAAAGCGCTACGGGTGATAACCGGCCTGCGCGATGAGGCGCACCGGTTTGCCATTTCCTATCACCGCACGTTGCGTGCAAAGCGCATTCGTGAGTCGGCGCTCGATGAGATTCCAACCATTGGAAAAAAGAAAAAAGAGCAACTTTTAAAACACTTTGGCTCATTTGAGCGGTTGCGCAAGGCCAGTTTCGAAGAGTTAATCGCGGCTCCTGGCGTAGGATTTAAAACAGCCGCTCTCATCCGCGAACGACTAAATCTTTCATAAAAAACTCATGAAAAATTGGTAAGAATCTGCTTGTTATTAAATCTTTGTCGCGTAGGGTTTCCCCCGACAAAAAAGAAATTAACTTACAAGGCAGAGTTTATTGTGAAAATTAGATTTTATATACTTATTTTATTGTCGGGGGTATTTATCATGTTTGTCGATGCGGGGCTTATCAACGGTTCGGTTGATAACCCAATCCTATCTAATGCCGACAGCATCAATGTTTCGGCTGATTTGGATCAAGGTTGGCATGCTCGGTCTGCGTCACTCTACGATCTTTCGCTGAATGATATATGGTTTGGCGGACTGACGTACCATCCCGGTTACTGGCTCGGGCAAATCTATACCGATAATTACGCCACCCGGGGAGATGTGCAACTTTGTTTCGAGGTAACTTATATGGGGGAAAATATACAATCGCCCCAGCTTGAATACACGATTTTTGGGGTAAATGTTACGGATATTTCACAAACAGCGCTGGCACTGAATGTCGATGAGACCCCGGCTGGATCGGCTTGGAATTTACTCAGTAGCGGCTACGTCTCTACGCCGTCGACTAACTGTTTTACGGTAGACCTTGATCTTGGTGATACGGCCTATAAATATATCGGAGTTCGATTCCGGTTTGCCGGAACAACCAAAGGGCGCGGAACAGATTACGCCACGGCTATCGATAATATTTCCATTGATACAATTCCTGAACCGTCAGCGATTGCCCTGATCGGGCTTGGCGGTATCATCGCGCTGGGTGTGGTTCGGGTTCAACGGAACCGGCCAAATAGGACGTAAATCTCGTCGTTTAAGTCAGCTAGCAGGCTTTAATTGCTTCTCATTCGGACGCTGTCCCATTAGATTGTCCGCCTAATTTCTCGTCATAAAAAATGAAGAACCAATGGGCGGATATTTCGGTGTGGTTTCAAAGCAGTGTTGCGTCACGGATGTCTTTTATGGCACTGATTATCATTCTCTTTTTGGCACTCAGCGTGGCGGGCTGGAATAGGATAGGATTTTATGTCTCCGCAACAAACTTTCAGACCATTTGAGTACAGCAGTAGCCGTCCGGTTCAGACGCTTTTCAATTTGATCAATCGTTCCTGGCTTTATTATGTTACCGCGATTTTGGTTTTGATTATTAAGCACTCTCCCATGTGGGCGATTCCGTTCCTGATTGCCCGTGTAATCAATACACTGGCGGAGCCTATCGTTTACCCAGCCTTAAGACCGTACTGTATTTTGCGGCAGTCATTATTCTGATAGTGCAGAATATTTTCACGCACACCCTTTTTGTCTCCATGATGAGCCGTGTAGGCCGCGATCTGGAGCGTAAGCTGCGCAGTGCGCTGGTGACACGGTTGCAACAGCTTTCGATCGCCTTTCATGACCGCACTGAATCCGGTCGCCTTCAGGCTAAGGTGCTGCGCGATGTTGAACAGGTGCACTGGAAAATCGATGCTTATGCAGTTGCTGATCGGATTCCGACGTCCTTAGCAGGGCCGGATTCTTTTTGATGGGCTGGATATGGAAACGCTCGACATGCGTACGGCTCGCCGTTTTATTTCAGTCGTTCCTCAAGAAACCGTCCTTTTTTCAGGCTCTATTCGTGAAAATGTAATTTATGGACTATCCGACGTCAGTGATACGAGACTTCGTGAAGTGCTTGCTGCCGCCAATTTGACGGATCTGGTCGACAGCCTTCCGAAAGGACTCGATGCTCGTATCGGCGAAGACGGCGCACTGCTTTCCGGCGGCCAGCGCCAGCGTATTGCTATTGCTCGTGCGTTGATTCGCAACCCGCGTATTCTGGTGCTTGATGAAGCCACTTCTGCATTGGATGTGGTTTCTGAGAAAAAAATACAGGAGGCCATTGATCGCGCGGTGCGGAATCGCACCACCTTTATCGTGGCGCATCGCCTTTCCACCATCCGCAAAGCCGATCGTATTGTCGTGATGAAAGAAGGGCAGATCTCGGAAGTTGGTTCGTATGCCGAACTGATGGCGCGCCGCGGTCTCTTCTTCGAAATGCGGCACTTGCAGACTTTGGAGTGAGGGGAGTGGTCAGAGTATGTGAGTGAGGGAGTGTGTGGGTTATCCTGTCACGCCCGTACTGATACGGAATTAACCTGAATAATATTTTAAAAAAAGGTCACGAAGTTCCTGACGAGGCACAGCGCAACAATAAATAGAGTATAGCAGAATCATAAACCGCAGAATCATTTCACCAACCCTTGGAACAAATTTGGGAAAAAGTTTCATCCGAGCGAGCCGCGCCGCAGGCGAGATAGCCCGCGAAATAGCAGGAATGAACAAAGTGAGTGGCCGTCACCCATTAGAGGTTCCAGTCAAACACAAAATACCCCTCCATAGCCGTTTCTCAACGGCTTTCTCATTTTCTTTTTGTTGATCGGTTAACCGTCTCTCCACCACCGAACGGCTCATTGCAATCTTGGTTTTCGTCACGTGGTTTAATCAGTCACCCATCTGGATCTCGGATGCCGGCAACGAAGGCAACCACCCCCGTTTGATGCCACATCCACATTCCGTATTCGCGGAACCAGAAAACCTTTTGTACCCGCCCGCCGCCTTCAGTCAAAATGGTTTCCCTTGCGGGGTTCCAGACCTTTTCTGGTTGAAGGTCGACTCCACACCGATCACATTGTTTCCATGAAGATCCGCACCTGCGTATAATTCATTCGCTTCGGTCGTTTGCATGAGTACTCCTTTCGTTTGTTGTTACTCGAAAGAATACTTTGCGCTCGACCGAAGCCTATTTCAAAGAACCTCTATATGGTTATCAGTCCGCCTAATTCGTTATCAGGCCGAAAATGAAAAAGAGTGATGTTTTCCAGAGCTT
>JBBQSL010000069.1:0-15632 GCA_038213895.1 Kiritimatiellales bacterium
TGCGCCTTGTACGCCGAGGAGAACTTCCCTCGGGCGATTTCGTCAACGACCTGCCTCTTAAAGGCAACACTATACTGTATCAACGTATTCACTTTGAATCTTTCCCTTTCCAAAGTGACAACCTATATCAGGATCGGACAGTAAACCTTACCCTCTTCAATCTCGCCTTCCACCACCGTGTCATCCGTCGTGTAGGTGTAATAATCGATCGTCGTTTGAATCTGCTTCACCTTAAACGGAGTCAGGAAGCCGTCGTTGATGCCTTCCTTGAGCGAATAGATGAAAACCGGCTCGCCGAAATAACGGTACGTGTCCACATTGTCCTTGCACTTCGGCGTGGCGGTTAGGCCGAGCTGAACGGCGGGCGCAAAATAATCCATAATGCCGCGCCAATTGCTTTCGTCGTTGGCACCACCGCGATGACACTCATCAATCACGATGAAGTCGAAAAAGTCCGGTGGGTATTCTCCAAAATATGGGCTCGGCTTGCCGTCCTTGGGTGACCCGCTCATAAACGTCTGGAAGATCGTGAAGAATAGACTGCCGTTCTTTGGTACCTTGCCTTTCTTGCGAATGTCGCTAGGGGCAATGCGCACCAGCGCATCTTCAGGGAAGGCAGAAAACGCATTGAACGCCTGATTCGCCAGAATGTTGCGGTCGGCGAGGAACAGGATGCGCGGCCTACGCGAAGGATCGCGGCTCAAGCTCCAGCGACTTTGAAAAAGCTTCCACGCAATCTGAAACGCAATGAAGGTTTTGCCGGTGCCGGTCGCCAGCGTTAGCAGGATGCGCGACTTGTTCGCGGCGATGGCTTCCATCACTCGCTCGATGGCGATATCCTGATAATACCGGCTTGGATGCGAACCGCCCTTGTCCTCGAAAGCCACTGCGGAAAAGCGGTCGTGCCATGCATCATGTTTGGTAAAAGTCAGATTCCAAAGTTCGGAAGGGGTCGGGACACTGAAGGTCTTGCCCTCTTTTCCGGTTTCCATATCAATGCCATAAAAACCCTGACCATTCGTGGAATAAGTAAACGCACCGCCAGCTTCTCGGCGTAGTTTTTAGCCTGCCCCACGCCTTCGGTCAGTTCTTGGTTCCACGCCTTGGCCTCGACCACCGCCAACTTGGTGTTGCGATATTCCAGCACATAATCGGCGGTCAGGGCTTTGCCTCGCTTGCCGTGGCCCTCGATGCGGCCCAGCGTAATCGGATACTCCCGCCGAATCCGGCTACCTTCAACCACACCCCAGCCAGCAGCTTTCAGTGCGGGGTCTATATGTTCGGCTCTAGTTTCAGCTTCGTTCATAGCGGCCTCGTTCCTTTGCACTCGGGGAAAGCGGAGCAGCCCCAGAAATCGCCTTTCGCGGATTTGCGGCGGCGCATGGGCTTGCTGCACTGCGGGCACTCGGGCGAGGGTTCGCGCGTTTTTTCGCGGGCTTCGATGCGTCGAGCGGTCAGCCGCTCGTTGAAACCGCCAGTCTCTTCAAAGGCGGCGCCTTGCGCCTCGATCTGGCTCTTGAGCATATTCAACGCGCGACCGATGATGATGAGCATGGCGTTGGCCACGATCAGCTCGTCGGCGGCATCGAGCCAGTGGGCATATTTTCGGCGCTGTTCCAGCGCATGCCTAGCGGACTCGTGGACCATGTCGTCGGTAAACGGTGCCGGATTAAGCGAGATGGCGTTGACGGCCTTCGCCTCGGGGGAATGAACCGACCACGGAAGCTCGCCGCGGTCGATAATCCAGATTTCGTAATCGCCGCGCAGTTCGCTCAAACTGGCTCGCGCCACGTCCGTGAGCTTCATTTCGGTATCTTTCGATGTCGCCTACCGCTCGGAGCCTTCGATAATATTCTGCCGACCGCTACGTGCGGCCTGAGTCATCTGGTCGTACTGCCGGCCCTTCGGGTCGTAGAATTTAGTTCCAGCCTCGCGGTGGTCGTGCGTGATGAAGCGGCGGCAGAACTTCAATGTTTCGAGCTGAACAATCGTCGCCAACGTAAAGGTGTGTAGTTTGCGGAAACCGCCGTGTTTATCAAACAACTCTGGCATAACAACTCCTTGGGCTGACATTGCTGACAAGATTGACCTCGTTGACACACGCCCATTCCGTCAAACCCGTCACCCCGTCAATATCGGCAACAAGGTCAATCTGGTCAAACCTTCTCTCGTTCATCATAACGCCCCTCGGAAAGCATCATGCAACAACGACTTTTTCAGCGCCTCCAGCGCCGCGAGCTTTTGCTGGTAAATCGTTTCGAGGCGGCGGGTTTCCGTCGAAAGGGTATCGAGGCTTTTGACAACTTCTAACTGCGTGGCGAGCGGCGGAAGGTTAATCGGAAAACTACGAAGGTAGCCGAGGCCAACGAATTTTTGAGTCGTGCCTTTCGCCTCTTGCATCCTTTTAGAAATCACCCACGCGGAGGCCAAGTAGTGTTTCAAGAAAGCACCACTCTGACCATGCGGATTCTTGAAGAGTGCAACATTCTTGATAGCGAAGTTCGGTTCAACGGTGACAAGCGTTGGGTTGCCGATTGTGCCAATCATCGCGAATAGAACATCGCCTTTGTGAACCGCGCTTCGTTGGTTAATCTTGGCGTAGTCTTGTTCGTTGATTAGGCTCACGTTTTCAAATGACAGTCCATCCCGTTTCAAGTTCTTCGAGGTGATAAGAGGGAATCCTGTCGTGTGGTATTTTGGTGAATCGTGAGTTCCATCGCGAACGTCGAACGCATCACCCAGCCTCGTCTCCACCCACCCTTTGCCTTTTTGGGTGAAGATGGATTGGAGGTGGCTATCAAAAAGGGCGCGGGCGTTTTGGAGGTTTTTTTCGGCGTTGGCTTTCGCAGTGGCGATACCGTCAAACGCTTCGTCCAGTATCCCCACAATTCGCCGCTGTTCGGGGAGCGGGGGAACGGGAATCTCCAGCTCTTTAATTAGGCGATAATGCCGCGCATAACCGAGCGACGGTATTTCGGCGGCCTGCAACTGGTAAAAGAATAACTTGGGGTGAATAAAATCTCGTGGCTACAAAATTTTCACTCCGTCCGCGCCGAGCACGAAGTCGAAATCCACATACTTTAGAACCTACGTGTGGTCGCCAAAGATGATCACGGGAGTTGAGACTTTGAAAACGTCATCCTCATCGTTCCAGTAGCCGTTTGTGAATGCAGTTTCTTGGGACACAATTGGGAATTGGCCATCGTCGAGAAAATCTTTTCGCTGAATCTTGCGGGTGTATTCAACCGGCGCAATGCAGGTCTCGAACGTCTTTGTCTGCCACCCGTTCTTCACAAAAACTCTCCGATTTTCGCCAGCACTTCCACGCTTTCAGCATCCAGCACGGCGATTTCTTTCATAATGACCTGCGGGGTGCGGTGGACAATTTCTTCGCCGCCGTCGGGGTTTTTTAAAGACAAATCAAAGATGGTTTGGTCGATGGTTTTGGCATCTACGCTCCAACTTTTCGGCGAGTCGGCAAAGGTTTTCTGTTGGTCAATGAAGTCAATCAGGTCCCCATCATTCAGCGGGTTGGTTTTCCCCAAATTCCGCCCCGGTTCAAGTTGGTAGAACCAGGTCTTCCTCGTTTTGGTTCCTTTCTCGAAAAACAGCACCACGGTTTTCACGCCCGCGCCCTGAAACGTTCCGCCGGGACAGTCGAGCACGGTGTGCAGGTTGCAGGATTCCAGCAGTAGTTTCCGCAGGCTCACCGAGGCGTTGTCGGTGTTGCTCAGAAAGGTGTTCTTAATCACCACGCCGCCGCATCCGCCCGCCTTCAGACTTTTGATGAAGTGCTGGAGAAACAGGAACGCGGTTTCGCCGGTGCGGATGGGAAAGTTCTGCTGAACCTCCGGACGTTCTTTGCCGCCGAACGGCGGATTGGCCAGCACCACTCGTAGCGGTCTTTTTCCTGAATGTCGGCGAGGTTTTCCGACAGCGTGTTGGTGTGGATGATGTTCGAGGCTTCAATGCGGTGCAGAATCATGTTCATGATGCCGATGACATAAGCCAGCGACTTCTTTTCCTTGCCGTAGAAAGTGCTTTCCTGAAGCTTTTTCAGCTCCTTCGTTCCCATCGTTCCCTGAGCCTGTCGAAGGGCACGCATGTAGTCAAATGCTTCGCACAGAATCCCGCCGAGCCGACTGCGCCGTCGTAAACGGTTTCGCCGATCTGCGGATTGACCACTTGCACCATAGCGCGAATCAGCGGGCGCGGGGTGTAATACTCGCCGCCGTTGCGTCCGGCGTTACCCATGTTTTTAATCTTCGCTTCGTAGAGGTGACTCAGCTCATGCTTTTCGGTCTGCGAGCGGAAACGCAGTTCATCAATCCGGTCAATTATCTCGCGCAGGTTGTAGCCGCTCTGAATCTTGTTCTTAAATGATTGTTCGAACATAAACCCCTTTTTGTGAAATTCCAAAGACTGAAAAGTTTCTACCGGATTCATCCAAGGGTTGGAAACTTCGGTGCCGAAAATTCCAATCCTTAAAAACCGATACTTGCGGATTGGCGGCGGGTCGCCTACCCTTTCAGTTTTCGAGCAAAGGAATCACCGTGAACGATCTGTTATTTAAAGGACATTTCAAAGGACTGGATATCGCTTTCACCTATGCAGTGGCGACGAAGGCCGTTAATGAAATCGTGTTGCAGCACGACTGTGATCCCGCCGCCGCTCATATTCTGGGTCGCGCGATCACTGGCGCACTACTGAGCGCGACGATTTTGCCGGAAAGTCAGCGTATCAATGCCTGTTGGAAATATAAGGGTATCCTGCGCACAATCCTGGTGGATGCCGGACAGGACGGCTCTGTCCGCGGATTTATTTCGCCATCGCAGCTTAACCTGACAGAGGACAATCCCGACGCGCTATACGGAGAACTCGGCGATTTACAAATTGTCACTTCCGACTCCAGTGGAAAAATAATCAATTCAGGCACAGCACCGGTTGCTTTGCACGATGTTACCCGAGATTTGGCCTATTACTATTGCATCAGCGATCAAATCGAAACCGGACTCAGCGCGATGATTGGGTTTAATGCCGACCCTAAAAACCCAATCAAGTTATGTCAAGGCTGGATGATTCAGGCGTTGCCGGAAACCGATCTGGAGCGATTTGATCGTATCCGCAGCCGGATGGATAATTCGGTATTCAAGGATCTACTCGGATGTGAAACCAGCGTTGAAATCCTTGCCCAGTCTTTGGTAAACGGGGAAATTGGATTTACTGGCCTGCATTTGGATCCAGCTCCCGCCCCTCGATTCGCCTGTTCCTGTAGCCGCGATAAAATGGCCGCAGTAGTACGCACCCTGCCCATCCCAGAACGGATGGAAATCGTACAGAAAAAGGAGCCGGTCGGCATCCGGTGCCAGTTCTGCAATCAGTATTATGAGCTGACGATTAACGAATGCATCGCCGCCTGGAATTGGAATGGCGAAGAGCGAAAGCCCTAAACCCGACTTCCGCAGTTAGAGGCGCAACGGCCTGAAATACGCATTTTTCCCTTCGCGGCACTACAAAGAGAAAAAAATGACAAACACCAACGACTTACAACAATTTTCAAAATTGATAAACCGGACAAAATAATCACAAATAATTAGCGGTCACTCCCTCCCCTGTGTCTTTTTACCGAACAGTATGCGTGATGGGTATCAAGAGCGCTTTCCTCTCACCAAATAACCAAATAACGAATAACAAATAACCGTCACCCCGTTTTTTTTCTCATCATTAATTGACAGAAAACAAATCAATCTATATATTGTTCACTGTTTTATTGCCGCAGTGTGGTCTTGAGTCTCATTAACGAGGGGAAGATTATGGAAAAACATATTAAAGCTTGGCTTTTTTCTGCTTTATTTATTTCCTCCTCCGCTATGGCCAAAGACGTTGAACTCATTAAGGTTGAAACCTCCGACCCGAATACTCCACTGTATCAAAACGAAGAAGGTATGGATACCCTTCAGGTCAAAGGACTGATGCAGGCCTCCACCAGTACAAAAAAATGGTTCCGGATTGCTGCCGAATATTCAACCAGCCTAGAATGGACAGATCGGCTGACCCTTGAATATTACGTCCTCTTTCCTGATTCAACCAATGTGTATAAGGGCGTTGTTAGTTATGTCGATATCCCCGAAGGCCGTGAGCACCTCAGCGAAATGTATATGCATTTCAACAGCTATGCGCGCCACTATAAACGGGGCTTAATTCAATATGCCGTGGTTGCACTGATCGATGGTAAAACGGTAGCGGTGAACACGAATAAGCGTAAGCCAGAAGAGTGGTGGAAAACCATGCCGGTTCATACCTGCGGACTGCTGGATCGAAGCATGACCCCTTTTGTGGTTTTCAATGTGGAAAAATTTGAAGCACAGGAACGTTGCTCGTTGCAGTAGAAACGATAAAAACGAACGCTACGAGTTGTTTTATTTTTGGATAGTAGGGTTTATAGGATGCGGGAGGCTGTCAAAGGGTTATAAGATCTATTTTGCATAATAGTATGAGTTTACCGTGTTCGGGATACATGTTCGACAAAAGCTAGTACTATAAAGAATAGAACGGAAAACCGTTCTATTTATTGCAAAAAAAATTGAAAAATCTGAAGAAGTTCTCGCAGAGGCAATCGGACACAAAATAAGGAGAAGAAGGCATGCGAAAGGCAGTGATGGGATTAGCGACTCTGTTCTTGGCTTCCCTCGGGATGGCTAAGACCGTGACAACCGCTCAGGACTATGCAGTAGATAGCGATGTGGTACTAGAAAGCGCCGTAAGAGAAGTTAAATCGATTCCTCGGGATACGGTTAACATCGTCGGCGATGCCGTTAAAATGGTCAGCGATGAGACCGTAACGGCCATCAACGGGGTTAAGGCTGTTTTTAAAGCCAATCCGGTTGAAAAAGTCGAAAATGCTGCCGCATTGGAAGTCGCCAATGCCTGGGACGCTGCCAACGACATAGTTTTCCGCTCCTATAAGGTGTCGGAATCCGTTGGTAACGAACTGACCACCGGAAAAGATGTCGCCTCCGGAACTACCGTAGATGTCTCTGGGTTCTTCAATGGCATTGAATTCCCCAAAGGTACCTCGGCCATGTATCGCCCCGAATTCAAACGTCTCTTCGTCCGTCAGACCTTAGCCAACATGCTCTCCATTGAAGATGCACTGGCTGATCAACACAACGCTAAGCGTCAGCTGATGGGCAAGCAGATCGAAATTCAAACCAAGTTCGTCGAAGTCAACCAGAGCACCCTGAATGAACTGGGATTTAAATGGAACTTCACCGGAACAGCGGAAATTTTTGAAAACCTAACCCTGCCTGGTCAGGCAATCATGTCAGACGGACTGCGTACCGCCGGAATTGCGGCAGTTAGCCCCGTAGCAGCTTTTGGCGCAGCCATCGCAGATTCTGATACCTTAAACATCAATCGAGCTCGCAACCCTGCCAGCGCGAATTCTATCGGTTGGAATCTGGTGATCAACGCCCTCGAGCAAGCTGACAATACGGATGTGCTCTCCGCCCCGAGCATCACCACTCGCGACGGGAAAGCCGCCAGCATCTACGTCGGCGAACAGCGCAACGTACCAAAATCCTTTGCCGCCAAATCACAAAACACCAGCGTGTTTGTCGAGCACAGTGGCTGGAAATCCGAACTGGTTGGCGTTCAACTTGAAGTGACCCCAGAGTTGCGTAAAGGCGGATTGATCGACCTGAACCTGAAACCCAGAGTCATGGATCTGATCGGTTATGACGAATATCAGGTTACCCCAGACAACGCCTCGATGATAGTCTGGGCTCGTGCAAGTTCTGCTGCGATGCAGAGATCCGGACGTTTTCCAATTATAAATAAGACGGCCACTGGAGTACAGAATAGTGTTGGAGCCATCTATGACGGTATCGCTAATGCGATTTGGCCGGGCGTGGATATTAATGATTATAAAGGAATAGCTGGATCTTTGACGACCTACGTTGCCCCCAGCTATTATTTTGGGGAGAATGGACGCTCACTTCAGCATGACGTGGATGGAATTCCTGTTCCGACACTGAAAGGACAACTTCCCTATTTCCGTCTGCGTGAAATGAACACGCAAGTGACGGTGGCCGACGGCAGTACAGTTGGTATGGGCGGTCTGATCTATGACAAGATGGAAACCTATAAAGACAAGGTTCCGGTACTGGGCAGCATCCCGCTGATCGGTCGCCTCTTCCGTTCGGAAGGTGAAAAGAGCATTAAACGTAACCTAATGGTCTTCGTAACAGCCACGGAAGTGGACGTAAATGGACGCCGGGCCGCTGATCTGGCCATGAAGAAATAACTTTATTTTAAGGAGAAAAACCTATGCGAAATGTACTTAAATTTATGATGGTTGGCGCACTAATTGCCAGTGCCGCCTCGGCGCAGGATGAGTCCGGAAGCGTCAATAGCATTCTGAAAGAACTGTCCAATGTTACCGGTAAGCCAACGACTGCGACACCTGTCGTTGTGAAAAAACCTGTTGTAAAAGCACCCGCAGTAGTTGCAGAAAAAACAGTGATAGTGCCAGTAGTAGTCCCCGTAGAGATTACAGTCGCTGAACCGACCGTTGCCAAAAAATCCAAAGGTTGGAAATTCTGGAGCAAGGGCGACAAAAAAGAAGTGGTTGCAGTTAAAGAAACAAGTCCTGCGGCTACGGGCGGTGACAAAGCCGCCCCTGCACAGGTCGTTGCAAGCGTTCCGGCAAAGGATGGAGTCCCGCCAGCGGCTATCGCTGCTCTAGATGTTCCGGCCACGTTGGAAGCCAGTCGTGAACTGTATGCCGGTGGCGAATTCGCACAGGCTCAACGCGGGTTTGATGCCGTAGTTAAAAAAGATCCTGAAAATGTGGTCGCCCGCATGTATCTGCGCAAGATCCTTGAGCGCGATCCCCGCACCGCTGAAGTTAAAGGCATGAAAGCAGTTACGGCTGGTTGGAAAACCGATCTAGTGCTCCGTTCGTACGCCATCTCCAGCGATTCCGCCACGAAGATGGGTCTTGAAAAATCCACCGAATCCGCCGATGTAACGCTGAAATTCCCAGAAGTGAACTTCCCGAAAGGTGCTTCGGCCGTCTATCAGCCAAAAACTGAAAAACTGTTTGTCCGCAACACTCGTGAAAACCTGACCGTACTCGAAGAGACGCTGGCCGCAATGGATGTAGCCAAACTTTCTTCCGGCGTGGAACAGGTCGAAATCGAAGCCAAGTTCATCGAAGTTTCTGAAGGAACACTGGAACAACTTGGTTTCGAGTGGCGCAGTGTGCCGGGTGCAGCGATCGGTCGGCCAGCGAAAAATATTAACACAGGTCTTGAAGAAGGTGGAAAAGTGACGATTCCAGAAGGATCTTACCTTTTTGATGATGCGTTGCGTGGAGGCCCTGGAAATGCAGCGGGTATGCCTTTTGCAAAAACCAGCACCATGGGCGATGGCGAAATCTCCGCCGGTGCAGGCGAGTGGAAGGCTTTCCGTTTCGATGATACTTTCAACAGCTTACCAGCTAACATGACACTCGAGCACCGCGGTAACAATCCGCTGGATATTCTGATCAGCGCCTTGGATCAAAGTTCAGGAACAGACGTGCTGTCGGCTCCCCGGATTGTGACCCAAAGTGGTAAAAAAGCGACGATTCGCGTTGGCGAGATGCACTATTTTCCCGAAGTGTATGAAGTCGGCGGCGGTGAAGGCGATATTGTTCATGTAAAATATGCTGACTTTGCTGAAAAACTGCTCGGCGTTGAACTGGATGTGAACCCGAAAGTGGATGGCGACCAGATTTCGCTGTCACTCAATCCGAAAGTAAGCGAACTGCTCGGTTGGCAGAACTATCAGATTGCTCCAGCCAATTCGGCCTATAGCTATTATCAGCTCGGGATTAATCAGCAGTTCAATCACGACCCGATTGTTGCACGGTTGCCGATCTTTAAGCGGCGTGAAATTAAGACAGAAGTAACCATCGCTGACGGCGCTACCATGGGAATGGGCGGATTGATTAACGAGAAGGTTGAAAAATATGAAGACAAGGTGCCGGTACTAGGTAGCCTTCCATTAATTGGACGTCTCTTCCGCAACGAAGGTGAACGGGCTGTCAAACGCAACCTGATGATCTTTGTAACGGCCAAAAAAGTTGAACCCACTGGACGGATTAATTCCGCCCGCTCGTTCGAATAATTTTTCAGGGATACCCGAAAAATTAAATGGCGGGGGACTTTTATCCCCCGCCAAGATAGCTTTTAATTTAGGATTTTGATATAATGTCTCCATACAGTCCGACTGGGCTGATTGGGTGGATTGCAAAAAACTAACGGTAGAATGGATTTTAAAATCAGAAAACGGCGGGAGCTAAAATGAAAAAACGGATTGGGCTAATCAGTGCACTGCTGGCTGTCGCTGGGTTTGCGGGGGCAACCATACTCGAAGAATGGAATTTTTCTACCGACCCGTTAGGCCTGACACTTTCACAGGCCACGAACTCACAAGGGTCAGCCGCTTTTTCTACGGGTGGCGCAGGGTTCTTACAGACAGACGGTGCCGGCAATCTAGCCTGTACTCATTTGGACCCCGGCACAACCGGTCAGTGGACCAATGGTGCTCTACTGACGGCTGCAGTTCCCAGTTCACCCTCACGCATGGTGCGTTTTGATCTGCAATACAAGATTACATCCACCAATAATAACAGCGGGTTGGTAACTGGGTTATATCTTTCGGATAACAGCAATATTGCGATGGCTGGTGTAGCTTTAAAGTACGATGCCGGTGGTTCACTCAAACTGGTCTTGGTTACCAATGCCTTTGGCCTTGGTTCAACCATTATAAAAGATTTGGGCACCACTAATTTAACAGGAAAAATTTCAATCATTGCCCGAGTTATTGTGTCCCCACCGCCACTGAAAGGAATTTCAGTATGGTACGACCAGACCGGGTCGAACAATTTTACGGCAGCAGCGAGTCCTCAAATCACAAATGCGCCGATCAGCCTCGCTTCCATTGGAAACCTTAAACTTCAAGCCACAGGTGATTTTCGCCCGGCAGGATCGCTGGATTACGTAAAAATCGGTTTGATTCGTATAACAGATAATACTCCTACCTCTTTTGCTGATGCCACGGAACCCGACACGCCCACTCCGCCGGACCTAAGTATGAACGTAACCGACCCTAAAAACGGGTACATGGATCTCGGTGAAACGAACCTCATTACCGTTGTAATCAGCAACGCAGGCGCCCCCTCCCTGCAGACCTCATCAACTTTAACCCACAGTGGTGCTGGTGCTGCATTTACCGTTACGTCGAACAATACGCCTGCTGTTAGCCTCAATGAAAATGAATCCGTAACGAACACCTACCAGCTTGTAGCAAATCAACGCGGATCGTACATCTTCACCGCGACCAGTAAGTCAACATCAACAACCAATAGTATATCAACCAACTTCAATTTAGATGTCGGTGCAAATCTTAGTTTCGTGCCGCCAGTACCACTCATTACAGAGATCTCGGGCGGAATAAGTGCTGGAACATATGAACCAAACGAAACCCTTGGAATTTCGCTTACGACCTCTAACGCAGGCGTCCGTGTGGTGTCCAATGTCGTCAGTGTACTGACTCCCGCCTCAGCCGGGTTCATCATTACACCGGCCACTGTGAGTACTCCCGTTCTTGGTGTTGGTGCTGTTATTACGACTGTCTATCAAGTCCAAATCGGTTCAGGCGTTACAAACGGAAGCTATTTATTCAATGTAACGAACAGTGCAGGCAGTGCAGCTTGGGCGACAAATTTCAGCTTTAATGTGTTTTCCCGCCAACCTTACAGCGATTGGGTTAAGGCCAATAATACAACGAACCTTGATTTGTCCAGTAGCTGGATCAACGGGCAGGTACCAAATGCAACCGACCGGGCAATCTTTACCACCAACATCACCGCAGCACTCGTTAATAATCTCGGCTCCGATCTTTCGTGGAAAGGTATTGCGCTAGTTAGCAATACAGCCAGCTGGACGATCAGCGGGAGCAATATGCTGACGACTGGGTCAGCCGGTATTGACATGTCACAAGCTCAAGCCAACCTGACGATTGCCTCACAACTAGGACTGGGCACGACGCAGACTTGGAACGTAGCCACCTCGCGCACCCTAACCGTCTCCGGACAAATTACGGGAACCAATTCGACGTCGCTGATCAAACTGGGGGCAGGAACTTTAGTGATTACCAATTCAGCCAACAGTTTTTCGGGCGGTCTGACCGTCAGTAACGGGACTCTGTCGGTTGGAAATGCGAATGTACTCGGAACGGGTGGACTGAACTTGAGTGGCAGCGCCTTGGCCACCGTAGACAATGCATCGCTAACTAACGCTATCAATGTCACCAATTCTGCGGTGGTGACTAATGCAAATGACTTAACTCTGGTTGGCGTAATCAGCGGAACCGACGGCCTAACCAAAAGCGGGTTAGGACGACTCTACTTAGGCAATGCCAACAATACCTACACTGGCAACACGACGATAAATGGTGGATCGGTTCAGATCGCCAGCATTAACTCTATTAGTTCGGGCACGCTGATTCTTTCAAACGGAACACTGTATGCAACGCGCGTTTTCAGTGCCAATGGCCCTTCACTGACCAATCCGGTTTTTCTGGCAGGAAACGGCACGTTCACGAATAACACTGCTATAACAGCCGAAATGATAAAGCTGGACGGAGGCATCAGCGGCCCCGGTTCTCTCACGCTGGCCGGTTACCAGTTTTATCTCTACAACACCAATACCTTCAACGGCGATATCAATCTGAATGTCGCTAACTGGATTTACTTCCAGAACGGCGACGTATTCGGCAAGGGAACCATCCGGACAACCAGAGCCACGCTTCTTAGCGCAGACGCTTCGGCACCGGCAACCATCACCATTACCAATCCGGTTTCCATGACAACGACTTTCCGTCTAAACAATAATGCAGTGAATACTATTGTTCTTTCCGGAAAAATGAGCGGTGCCGGAACCTTCCAAAGAATTGACAACAACGACGGTATCGTTGAAATCAGCGGGGATAACAACGGACGGACAGGACCGACCACATTCAGTTACGGCACAATCCGACTTGGGCACGAAAACGCACTGGGAACAGGTGCTATTACTGTTACACCTAATGCCAGTACCCCCACAGCAAACCTTCCTGTGCTGGAGGTGACGGGTTCTCTGACGAACGGAGCTGGCGTTCCCAATAATATCATCCTGTCCGCAGTCGGATTGGTTGACCCTAACAATAATTCTATTAGTTTCCGTCCATTAACTCTCAACCTGAATTACGACTTGAAGCTTTCCGGAGTCATTTCCAGCAGCTCAACCATCGACAATATTGGCGGGACAGGGCTTGTAACGATCCAGAAGAACGGCTCAGGAAACCTGATTCTTGCCGGGGCAAATACAACTCTTGAACCGTTCTATGTCAATGCTGGCAAACTGACGGTGGACGGTTCCATAGAAAGCTCTGTTTTCGTCGCCTCCGGAGCGACCTTGTCAGGGATAGGCAGTGTTAAGGCTGTTGTCGTAAATAACGGTGGATTTCTTGATCTGTCGGGTGGCGGCATGAGTTTCTCCGGCAATTTAAATCTCGCGAAAACGTCCGTCACCAAGCTGGCAGTAAAAAACGCCTCTTCATCGTTGCTGGGCAATGGTGCCAATACACTCTCTGCTAATGGGACACTGGTGCTGAATTTCGTTGGAAATACTAATGCAATAACTGGTGCAGTATTTACGGTATTTAATAATTGGGCCTCAGGCGGACTGATTAATAACGGCTTGAAGGTGTTTTCAGGAGGTCTGCCTCCTTATACAAAACTCGATACGTCTACACTTTTCAGCGATGGGCAAGTAAAGATTATCGCTGAGGATCGCGTATATACGCAGTTTGTTGAAATTGAAGTACCGGCTAGCGGGAAAGCGTCAGGCATCAACACTCTAAAATCTACAGGCCCTACTTTTAGCATTCATAATGAAGGCACCTGGCCGATGACCCTGTACGCCGTCAGCACCCAGTACCAATCCAGAGTCGTGTTCAATGCCCTAGTGGATTATGTTGACCCAAACACCAGCTTTACCAATTGGAATGGTAATAGTAGTGTTCCGATGGTTATCGGATTTAACTTTCCGCTTTATGGAAATGTGTACACTAATTTTTCTGTTAATCAGTTTGGAGCCATAACTCTGGGCGGCGGAATAGATGGTGCCAACAATTCTGGGGTACTACCTTATGGCGTAAATCCGGTGCTCGCGCCATTCTGGAGCGGAACAGAAGTTGACCAAAAAACCATTCGTTATCTGAAAGAAACGAATCGTCTGGTTATCGCCTGGGGCAACCGTAGCGGTCGTGAATGTCAGGCTTGGTTATTCAAAGATGGTACGATCCGATATATATACGAACGGGGTGTTTGGGGTCCAACCGCTATAGGTATGCAAGATGATGCGCGATCCCAAAAGATGGCCTATACTCCCAGCCAGACGTCGGATGAAAGCCTTCTATTTACATCGTCTTCATGGATTAGTATTTCACCTGCATCAGGCAGTCCGGGATCGGGTCAGACGATTACAGTCACGGCGGATGCAACCGGCTTAAGCAAAGGCACTTATTTCTTTACAGTCCCGATACGCTGGAGTGATGGTCGCACCAGTGAAATTGGAGTGTCTGTTTTAGTTACCGATGCCGCCTCGAAGCTGCAAGTCCTGTCACCTTCCCCTTTCATATTCAGCGGGCTCGCTGGTTTCATAACGACAACCAATATGGTGGTAACGAACAGTGGAAATGCTTCGCTGAACTATACCATCACCGATAGCGGCTTGCAGGGATCAGGGTATTCGCAAACCAATAAAACCTATAGCTGGATCGATGTACCCAATGTTGATTTTAATCGGTTAACATTCTCCGGAGGCTTGTCACAAAGCGTCTCAATCGGATTCCCATTTGTTTTCTACGGCAACGTATTCACCAGCCTTACAGTCGGCGTGAACGGAACAATTAACCTAGGTACCGAACAAACCATCAGCCCATTCCTAGCGAATCTGTCGCTGGATGCTAATGCCAATATCCGTTATGCACAAGATAGCAGCAAACTATCTATTACGTGGGAAAATCTTGCTCAGGCTGGCGGCGGAAGCGACCAGACCTTCCAAGCAATTCTGTATCGCAGCGGAAACATCTGTTTTCAGTACAGTCAACTGAGTAGCAACTGGTCTGCCGCCACGATCCGTCTGCAAGATAACTCCAGCTCAACATACGGCACGCTTAGCAATTCATTCACCACGGTAACTACGACGAACTACATTACGTCAACTGTTACAACTAATATTGGTGAATACTTCTATTCAACAACGGTGACCAATGGAACAAATGTGGTTGTCAGTTACAAAAACACGATCAACAGTCAGGTAATAACATTTATTCCCGGTCAACGACGGGTAATCAGTGCCTCGCCAATAACCGGAACTCTCTCTGTTGGTGGATCGACCAATATCCTGATTACCGGTGATGCCCGCAGTCTAAATGCAGGCGGAACGAATAACGTAACCACAAGCACGACACTAAGCTTCAATTATACGGGTGGATCCACGAACTCGCTGGTCACCTTCATTGCAACCAACAGTACC
>JBBQSL010000070.1:0-15616 GCA_038213895.1 Kiritimatiellales bacterium
TACTGCACCAGCTCAACCTGACCCTGCCCGGGCAACCGCCGCCTCGGCTTGAAGAGCTAAAAAAGAAATGTAGTGAAGACCTTTGAGCGAAAATCCAGCAAACAAGGCACTTTTACCCGCGAACAGCGAAAGACGGGCTAACTGCGGAAGTCGGGCTAGAACCGTCTTCGATGACCAGAAACGCCTCACCACGGGCGATGTGTTGGGATTTTTACTTACAAAACTCCTCGGTTGCCGACGAAGAAGGCCAACGCGAGGGGTTTTGCAAGAGCCTCTTGTCGTCTAAGGATTATGGAATCGTAATACACAGGAGCGTCAGGACGGCATCATCGGTAGGACAAACCGTATAGCCACCAAGTGCGGCAGGCACCAGCCACGACTGGCCGGGGGTCAGCTCCTCTTCGCCGCCAGCCCACGAAATCATTCCAGAACCCTCAGCAATAAACAGGGCATGGAAACAGACCCCAGACATTGGAATCTGGCGAGCGGTATTTAATATAAAGCGATCAAGGCGGAAGTATTCACAACTCTGAATTTCTGTACCGTTAATTTTACAAACAGGATCACTGTTATCGTCCCAGTTGATCACCTTCAACGCCTTATCAATATGCAACTCACGACCCTTGCCGTTAGCACCTACACGCTCCCAGTCATAAATACGATAGGTTGTGTTGGAGTTCTGCTGAATTTCAAGGATCAGGCAGCCCTTATCAATCGCATGGACGCGACCGCCCGGCACAAAAACAGCCTCACCCTTCTTCGCCGGAATCGACTGCATGATATCGGCGAATGTTTTATTCTCCAGCGCCTTCAAAAAACCTGCCTTGCCAACGCCGAACTTGAGACCGCAATAAACCTGAGTCGAACCATCGCCTTCAAGAAAATACCACAGCTCTGTTTTCGGCTCGCCGTTAACTGAAGCGGCATTCGCATCATTCGGATGAACCTGCACACTTAAGACCTCACGTGCATCAATCAGCTTGATGAGTAGCGGAAAATCGTGACCCCTAACGTTGCTGCCCAGCAAGACGGTTTTATGCTCCGGCAAAAGATCGCAAAGCGTTTTCCCGGCCAGCGAACCGTTGGCAATGGCCGTTGGACCATCCGGATGCGTTGAAATTTCCCACGATTCAGCATAAACACCGTCGGGCTGATTACGATTAAAGAGCTTCAGAATGCGGTTTCCGCCCCAAATGTAATCTTTATAAACAGGGTTAAACCGAAGCGGATAAAGCTGTTCCATAATCTATTCCTATTTTTTCACAAATTAACTGGCATCAAAAGGCCGGATGACTAGAGTGAAAGCTAAGCATGAATGAGATTACCGTCCAGTTAAAATCAAAATCCACCTTTACCGATGGGCAGGAGAAAGCCCTATGACCCCGTCGCGCTATCGCTGGATTTTATTCGCGGCATTAACCATCGCACTGTTTTTCGGTTGCGGACGCAAGCCCGGTGAAAAGTTATACCACCAAGCACTGACCGAGTGGAACAATGGCAATCTGGCCCGGGCTCGAACCCTGCTTGAAAAATCCATTCGCCAGCGCACCGGTAGCACTGAAAATACGGAAGCCTACAACCGACTGGGCGTTCTTCTCTTGGAAATGGGCCATACTAAAGATTCCGTTGAAGCCTTCAATGAAAGCATCCGCATGGATGCCGGACAATACGACGTACTCTGCAACCTTGGCGTTGCGCTCAGCACACAGAACGATTTCTCTGCTGCCGAAAACGCCTTCCGCGAAGCCTCGCTAATCGAGCCGAATGATCCGCGTCCACTCGCCTTCGCTGGGGTAATCTACGCTAAAAACCAACGGTGGAATGACGCTGCAAACAACCTAAACCGCGCCCTCGACCGCACACCGAAAGATGCCTGCCTGCAAACGGCACTCGCGCTTGCGGAGTTGCACACGGTTGGAGCTGAAACCGCTCTGAAACGTTTGCAAGCCGTAACCAAACAATATCCCGATTACGCGCCAGCATTCTTCAATACCGCCTCCATCTATCGTTACTGGCTTAAAAATCAACCCGAAGCCAAAAAATGGTTTGAAATCTACCTGACTAAAGTTCCGGACACCGACGCTTTCGCCACTCAAGCCCGTGCTCAGTTACAAGCCATTACCGAAGGAAATAACGGCGAAAAATTAGTGTACACACCGCCGCGTAGCCCCAACCGCATTAATGCTGACAAAAACTTTGAAAAAGCACTGACGTACCACAAAAAAAACGATTTCGAGAGTGCAACTAAGTGGTACATCAAAGCGGTCGAAGAAGATGACACCTACGAGCAGGCCTTCTACAACCTTGGACTGTCCTACTACGCCGCAAACCGAATCGAACTAGCCTCCGACGCCTTTGCCAAAGCCGTCCAAATCAACCCATCCTTTACCGCAGCGCGCTACAACAGCGCACTAGCGGAATACCGTTTAGGACACAACGCCCGTGCCACCCGTGAACTTGAAATCATCCTCAAGCAACAACCAAAATACCAGTTAGCAGTCGACTTAATGGCCCGCATCAAAAAATAGCTCAATAACCTTTATGGGTCTCTATCGCGACAACTTGAACAAGTTCGCCCTGAGACCTTCTGTTAAAACCAGAATTTTTTTTACCAATTTTGTACTGTTTGGAAATTTACACGGCGGCACAGATTCCTTATCGTTCGCCACAGTACTAAAGGGAACCTATTCTATGAAGTATAAACGCATTCTGCTCAAGCTCAGCGGTGAAGCACTCCAGAACAAAGAAAAAGGGCTGAGTATTGACCCTGCAATCCTCGCCTCCATCGGGCGGCAATTTAAACAGCTGATCGATGCCGGCGCGGAAATCGCTGTCGTAGTCGGCGGCGGCAATATCTTCCGCGGACTCGCTGGCGAAGCGGGCGGAACCGACCGGACCACCGGCGACCATATGGGCATGCTCGCCACCGTTATCAACTCCCTCGCCCTCCAGTCCGCACTCGAAAACGTCGACATCCAAACCCGCGTCATGACGGCCATCAGCATGCCCTCCGTCGCCGAACCCTTCATCCGTCGCAAAGCGATGCGTCACCTCGAAAAAGGTCGCGTCGTCATCTTCGGTGCAGGCACCGGCAACCCCTACTTCACCACCGACAGCGCCGCCGCCTTGCGCGCCTCCGAAATTGGTGCCAACGTGCTGATGAAGGCCACCAAAGTGGACGGCATCTATACCGCCGACCCGATGAAGGACAAAACGGCCACCCGCTACGAAAAAATTTCTTACGGCGAAGCACTAAGCAAACAGCTCAAGGTCATGGATGCCGCCGCCTTCTCACTGTGTATGGAAAATAATATCCCAATCGTCGTTTTTGACTTTTTCAAGGAAGGCGAAATTCTGCGCGCCTTCCGCGGCGAAAACGCGGGAACACTGGTCGGACACTAAGTTCTAAGGAGAATAATTATGGAATCGAGCATCGAAGTACTACTGGCCGCTGAAGAAAAAATGGATAAGTGTGTTGAGTTCCTCCATCATGAACTAAGCGGACTGCGCACCGGCAAGGCCAGCCCCAGCCTCGTGGAAAATATTACGGTCGAATATTACGGCACCGCCACCCGCCTGCGCGACATCTCCAACATCTCAACACCAGAGCCCCGCTTGATCGTCATAAGCCCGTTCGATCCTTCATCACTCGGCGCCATCGAAAAAGCCATCAATGCCGCCAATATCGGCATCTCCCCGATGAACGACGGACGCCTTATCCGCGTGCCAATCCCTGAAATGAGCGAACAGCGCCGCAAAGATATGGCCAAGGTCGCCGCCCGCGCCACCGAAGAACAACGCATCGCCGTACGCAATGTCCGCCGCGACGCTAACGAACAGCTCAAAGCACTCCAAAAGGATGGAACCATCACCGAAGACGACCGTGACGGCAGCCTCGAAGAAGTTCAGAAGCTGACCGATAATCGTATTAAAAAGATGGATGATATGCTCGCCGCCAAAGAAAAAGAAATGCTGGTGGTCTGAGCATTGTCGATTGCCGATTTTCAAATGAATGATTGAATGAAAAAAATACTCATAGGCATAACCGGAGGAATCGCAGCGTACAAAGCGGCTAGTGTCGTCAGTGCGCTCAAACAAGCCGGACATGACGTGCAAGTAGCCATGACTCCCGCCGCCTGCAAGTTTGTCACGCCACTGACGTTCGCCGCGCTATCGCAAAAAGAAGTCCGCACGGAACTCTTTCCGGCGCAGCCAACCGCCGACAAAGGCCAGCTCTATCCCCACCTTTACCCCGCCACGGAAACCGACCTTTTCGCCGTCCTGCCCGCCACCGCCGATATTATCGGCAAACTGGCTTACGGCTTTGGCGACGACATCGTCAGCGCTAGTGCGCTTTCGCTTAGCAAAAAATGTGTCAAAATTTTCTGTCCCGCTATGAACACGCAAATGTGGGACAACCCCGTCGTCCGCGAAAATGCCCAGACGCTGGAAAAACGCGGCTGGCAGCGCATCGGCCCTGAAACCGGCCGCATGGCCTGCGGCACCGAAGGCTCAGGGAGAATGTCTGAACCAGAATTGATTGTGAAGCACATCACGGCTCAACTTGGTTAAACCGATTTGCTCAATCGAGGCGAAAAACTGGAATGATGGAATACTGGAATATTGGAATAATACGCGGAATAAAGAACACCATCATTCCACCATTCCACCATTCCAAATCAACTAACACAGCCTTCGCCCAACGCTCCATTCCATTCGAGGTGCTGTGATGAGCAAACGCGTTTTAATCCTGTCGGGGCCGACGCACGAATACTTTGACCCGGTTCGCTTTATCGGCAACGCCAGCTCCGGCAAAATGGGTAAAGCCCTCGCCGCAGAAGCCCTCAAGCGCAGCATGGATGTTGAATTCGTCTCCGGCCCAGTTCCTGAAGGGAATCTCCCAGGTGCAACGCGCATTACCCGCGTAACATCCGCCGAAGAAATGCTAGCCGTCGCGCAAGCAAAATTTGCCGCCGCTGACATTATCATTTTCGCCGCCGCCGTTGCCGACTTCCAACCCTTGGAAAAATCGGCTGAAAAGTTTCCAAAGATTGGAAACAACATCACCATCGAACTCAAACCAACGCCCGACATCGCCGCCACGCTTTGCGCCAATAAACGCAAAGATCAAATCGCCATCGGCTTTGCGCTCCAAACGCACGACGGCGAAGCCAAAGCCCGCGAAAAACTGATTTCAAAAAATCTGGATGGAATCGTTCTAAACACCCCCGCCACCCTCGACGCCGACTCCGGTCTCTTCACTTGGATTGATTCCCAAGGTTTAGAAGATTGGGGTTCACTTGATAAGGTAGAATGCGCAAGTCGTCTTTTTAATAAAGCAACTTAACCTTCGTCCGCCTGATTGTTTTTAAAATGCACAAATTTCTACACTGACACCTTTTACTGACACCTTTTATGTTTTTAAAATGCACAAATTTCTACACTGACACCTTTTACTCTGCGGATCTTTTTGTCCTTCGCGTCTTTGCGTTGACTCTCCCCTACCCATGAAAAATGAAAAACTTGCGGCCGGCGTAGTTGATGAGGAGCGCGGAGACCATGGCGGCGAGGTAAGAGTACGTGGTATCGAGGCCAAAGGTTTTGATGAGCACTCCGCCGACAAATGTGCCGATAAAGAAGGAGACCAATGACACGGCGTAAAAGAGCATCAGTTCGTGGTGCCGTTTATGTTTTCCGGCTTTGAAGACAAACATGACGTTGAGAATGTAAGCCGTGAAGTTGGAGAAGAGGAAGCAAATGGTTTTATCAATCCAGTAGTTCCGCAGACGGACAGATTCTGAAACGGTGCGAATATCCAGATGAAGAATGCCGAGCAGTTTGGTGAAGGGGTCGCTTTCCGTCAACGCTGGGAAAACCAGCCAAGCAAAAAGAAAGAACAAGGTCATATCAACGGCAGTAGCGGCACCGCCACACAAGCCGTATTTAATGAACTGAACAAACGGGTTTTCTTTGTTGGTCAAAAAGGCATTGATCTGTTTTTTCATAAAAGGAGTCTGCCTGTAACTCGTCGAAGAATCAAACCGCGAACCTGTCATTTTCAACCCTTGGAACCTTTTATTCAGCTCGGCAAAGCAAGCCTTTGAGATAAGCCCCCTCCGGAAAACTGAGCGCAATCGGATGATCCGGCGACTGGTTTAAAACCGCCAGAATCTGGGCGTTCCGTCCAGCATCGAGCGCGGCATCGGCCACAATTTTATGGAAAAGCGGCATTTCCATCAGCCCGGAGCAGGAAAAGGTGAAAAGCAGTCCGCCGGGTCGCAATAGTTTAAAAGCCAGCAGATTGATATCTTTATAGCCGCGGGCTCCTCCATCAAGCTGATTGCGCGACTCCACAAACTTAGGCGGGTCGAGAATAATCAAATCAAAGGAGCGCCGAGAATCGCGATATTTCCGAAGTTCTTTAAATACGTCGCCACAACGGTATTCCAAAGCCTCCGGATCAAGTCCGTTGAGTTCTGCGTTCTGCCGCGCTATATCCAGCGCCGGTTCCGAGCTGTCCATTTGTACCACATGTTTAGCCCCGCCAAGTAGCGCAGCCACACCGAAACCTCCAGTGTAAGAAAAACAGTTTAGTACATCGCGGCCAACCGCCCAGTGTCGAACCGCAGCGCGGCTGTCGCGCTGGTCGAGGTAGTAACCGGTTTTGTGTCCGCTTTTAATATCCACCAACAGGCGCATGCCGTTTTCGCTGATCTCAACCCGCTCCGGCGGTTCCGTTCCGGCCAGCACGCCGCAACGCGACGGCAACCCTTCCTTCTCGCGAACGGAAACATCCGAGCGCTCATAGATGGAAAGGCCGGGGAAAATCTCCTGAAGAATTCCGGTAATGGTGGTTCTCCAATATTCAGAACCGGCGGAAAGAAACTGACAGACCAGCCAATCGGTATAGCGGTCTATAATGAGGCCGGGCAGTCCATCGGACTCGGCGGCAACCAGACGCACCGCATTGAAAGAATTATTTTCAAACCCGCCCGAAGAAACCCTCCCCGCCGTCCCGGCACCCCTCCCAAGGAGTGGGTCATCCGAAGTAGCCATTAAGTCCCCTCCGGTGGAGGGGTGGCCGCAGGCCGGGGTGGGTTGTGTGTTGAATCCTCTGATTTGTACACGAGCGGTGATGGCATTCTGAAGTTTCGTACGAAAAAAACTGGCATCAATAATCATCGCCGGATCAAAGCTCCAGACACGCGCCGCGATCTGTGACTGCGGCGACCACGCGGCCTGCGCCAGCGGTTTACGGTCGAACGAACAGACCGTCACTGTTTCGCCAACATCCGGCGCACCTTCGACGCGTTCAATCGCACCAGAAAATATCCATGGATGCCGCTGAATCAGGTTTTTATCGCGGTCTTTTTTTAGAATAATAGAACTCATGTCTGTATCTTAACCGTAGGGTTTATGCATGAGCTTTTTGAAGATGCTCAGAAACCAGAACCTTAATCAGGGATTGTCTGGGAACACCAAGACGACTGGCTTCCTTATCGAGAGACTGAATCATCCAGACAGGAAAATCAACATTGACTCTTTTTTGTTCCTGCTCGGGATGCCGGGCTTTGGCGAGGTTCAGATATTGGGTAATGTCCTCTCCCGTCTCAAATTTCGCATCAAAATCTTTAGCTTTCATATAGGTCAACCTCCTCGATACGGGCTCTGCGAACTGAAATAATTCGAATGGTAGCGGCTCGATAGGTGATCACTCCCGACCAGTATGCAGCCTTTATTTTCCCAACCACCAGAAACCTCGGCTCATCCTCAGTGCGTACCGGAATTTCAAGAAGATCGGGATCATCCCATAAAGCCTGCGCTGCGACAAAATCGATACCGTGTTTTTGTTTGTTAGCGTCGTTCTTTTTCGGGTCAAACTCAAACTTCATGGTATATTTTCTATACCAATAGGGATCCGGTTGCAATCCTGTATTTCTTAATTCGAACGTTCCGAGTCATCGTCGCGGGCGCAGAACTCCTTAGCCGCGTTCAATCGCGCCGGAAAAAATCCACGGATGCCGCTGAAGCAGATTTTTTTTGCGCGGTCTTTTTTTAGAATAGCACAGTAACTTCGCAGATCGCTGTAAGAGTTCTGACAGTTTCCCTGAAATCTCAGCATCAGTCATGAAATACCCCCGACAAAATCCCGAATATAATTCAGGACTTTATGCACCCTGCAAAAAAATGAAAGCGGATAGTAGGTAATATCGGCATCTCGGCACATTAGGAAAAGGTAAAACGATTAGCAAAGCCCGACCCGACTTGCTCGGGGCCTCTGAGCTCTTTGCTGTTTTCTATTTCTCCAACCGGATGGTTGCAGAGCGGGCGTGGGCGTCGAGTGTTTCGACGCGGCCAAAGGCTTCGACGACGGAGACCGTTTCTTCGAGGTCTTTTTTGGTGAAGTGTATCAAGCTGACGCGACGGCGGAAGTCTTCGACGGTCAGACCGGAGAAAAACGCCGCCGTGCCGCCAGTCGGTAATACGTGACTCGGTCCAGCGGCGAAGTCGCCGACCGCTTCCGGTGTCCACGGCCCCATAAAGATGGCACCAGCAGTATGAATTTTTTTCGCAACGCTTTCAGCATTTTTAGTGATGACTTCCATGTGCTCCGGCGCAAACCGGTTGCAAAGCTCAATGCCTTTTCCAATGTGTGGAACAACCACCAAAATACAACCATTAGTCAACACCTGAGCAACCGGCCCCTGACGCACCAATTTTGCCATCTGGTTTTCCAGTTCGACACGGACGGCTTGCGCCAGCTTTTCCGAGGTCGCAATCAGGATCGCTTTCTCAGAGCCAGTGCCGTGTTCGGCCTGCGATAAAAGATCCGCAGCAACGTGCGCAGGATTGGCGGTTTCGTCGGCCAATACAGCAATTTCACTCGGGCCCGCGACCATGTCGAGCGCAACTTCACCGTAAACCAGCCGTTTAGCGGCCGTGACGTACGGTCCGCCGGGGCCAACGATTTTCTGCACCTTCCCGATGGTCTTGGTTCCATACGCCATCGCGCCGATGGCTTGAATGCCGCCAACTTTATAAATCTCGGTCGCACCGGCCAGATCGAGCGCATAAAGAACATACGGATTGACCGTTCCGTCCGCTCCGGCAGGCGTGCAGGCAACCCGCTCCGGAACACCGGCGACTTCAGCCAGCGTCAGGGTCATCAGCGCCGTGGAAGCCAGCGGCGCGGCACCGCCGGGAATGTAAGCGCCGACCCGGTCGAGCGCGACAAATTTTTCTCCGAGCCAACCGCCCTGCGGCGCGGGCATCCGCCAGTCCTCACGAAGTCCGGCGACAGCAAATTCCGTAATTCTTTTATGCGCCTCTTTGGCGGCCTTTTTAAAATCCGCATCCACCGCCTTTTTTGCTGCGGCGATTTCGACTTTTGAAACGCGCAACGTGGCGAGCGTAACGTTTGAGCGATCAAACTGACGGGCAAATTTAACAACTGCACTATCGCCGTGTTTTTTAATTTCGGACAGCACGTCGGTAGCAATTTTATCGGCCCCTTTTTCGACCGGCGGACGGCGCAGGAATTTTTCGATGGCGGTCGAACGACCTTTAGCACTGTATTTTAAAATCGGGGCGTCGGTCTTTTTCATAACGTATTCTTACGCGTATTGTTTAAAATACTCGATGGTGTGCTTGAGCCCTTCTTCGAGTGGGACTTTCGGCTCCCACCCCAGTTTTGTTTTAGCCTGCGTGATGTCCGGTTTGCGCTGTTTCGGATCGTCGGCGGGAAGCGGTTTAAAAATCAGCTCGGATTTCGAGCCCGTTAATTTAATCACCGTTTGGGCCAGTTCAAGCATGGTGAATTCACCAGGATTACCGAGATTGATAGGCCCGGTAACTTCGTCGGGCGAATCCATTAGCTTCAGAAAACCTGCGATAAGATCATCCACGTAGCAGAAGGAACGGGTCTGTTTGCCATCACCGTAAATCGTGATCGGCTCGCCGCGCAACGCCTGCATGATGAAATTACTGACCACCCGTCCGTCGTTGGGATGCATATTCGGACCATAGGTATTGAAAATACGCGCGACTTTAATTTTGACGTGGTTCTGGCGATAATAATCAAAAAAAAGTGTCTCGGCGCAGCGCTTACCTTCGTCGTAGCAGGAACGCGTACCGATGGGATTGACGCGCCCCCAGTAGCTTTCGGGTTGCGGATGAATTTCTGGATCGCCATAGACCTCACTGGTCGATGCCTGAAAAATCTTCGCGCCGACCCGTTTAGCCAGACCCAGCATATTGATAGCACCGATCACACTAGTCTTCGTCGTCTGTACCGGATCATGCTGGTAGTGCGGCGGCGAAGCCGGACAGGCCAAGTTAAAAATTTCATCCACCTCAACAAACAGCGGGAAGGTGACGTCGTGCCGCAAGATTTCGAAGCGGGGATTATCAAGCAAATGGGCCACATTACCGCGCCGACCGGTGAAAAAGTTATCTGCGCAAACGACATCGCAGTCGCGCTTTAACAGCGCTGCGCACAGATGGGAACCAAGGAACCCTGCGCCGCCGGTGACCAGCACCCGTTTATTGAAGTGATAATTATTCATTTTTCCATCCTATGCTTAAACGAAGCAGTTTTTGCAGAGCAAAAACTGGCGGAGGAGGAGGGATTCGAACCCCCGATACCTTGCGGTACACACGATTTCGAGTCGCGCGCCTTCAACCACTCAGCCACTCCTCCGCATTTATTAAAGGGGCGGGCAAACTAGCACTTACCAACCTAGAAATCAACCAGCCCGCTAGCTTTATTTTTGCTGACCCGACAGAAAGCCGCACCCACCGTTAATAATTTCTTGATCGTTTGTGTATTAAATGTTTTTTTAGACAAAGTTTTAACGATCTTTAAAGGAGATTAATATGACGCGGTTACCCATCTATCTGTTTGTCCTAGTTTATATTTTGATGTTTTTCCTGTCTCCTTCTCCGGGTCAAGGCGCAATCCCCGATCTTTTCGCCGATCTGTCCGATCTAACTCCTGAACCCGCCACCACATCCCCGCCCACGCATAGTGAGCCCGCACCGGTTGCTCCGCCGGAGTCCGTTACACCAATGGCTCCGCCGCCTGTAGTGATTCCGCCAGCACCTCAACCCTCTGCGCCATCTATTTTCATTCCCGACCCCGTCCCCATCACGCCCCCAGAAAGCCTCGTACCACCACCGTCTCTTTCACAACCAATCACGCCGGAAGAGCCGGTTGATGTCCAAGTATACATCTCCCGTGCCAAGGCCGCCTATGCCAATAGCGACTGGGACAGTGCGCAGAATTTTTTTGAAACCGTGCTTCGTAGCGACCCGTATAACGCCGACGCGATCAAGTGGCTGCGCCGCATCGCCGACAAAAAAGCCAATCGCGAAACAAAGAGTTACGATACTACCCGCGCCCGGATGCTAGAAAATGTCCAAGCCGCTTGGAATACGCCGAAAGCCGAAGGCGCAAAGCTGGATGCCGCCAATGAACCGCACGAGCCGTCGGCGAAGGAAAAGCAGGCCGCCACTCTGCGCAGTAAGCTGGAAAGCATTCGGATTCCAGCCCTCTCGTTTCAAGATGCCGATATTCAGCAGGTGGTTCTGGAACTTTCCGCGCTCTGCCGTAAGCTCGACCCCGAACACAAGGGGATCAATCTGGTCGTATTCGGCACCGCCTCTGCCCCGCAAATTCCGATCACATTTTCGGGAACCGATCTCTCCGCACTTGAAACACTCGATATCATCACGCAGATGGTCGGCATGAAATACGAAATCGGCCCCGTCATGGTCAGCCTGACGCCGGTTAATTATGAACCGCAACAGCAGATGGTATCGAAAGAGTTTGATGTGATGCCGTCTGTTGGCAGCAAACTGGTCGCGCGAACGGGTGGCACATCAGGAGGAAAGCTGATCGATGTACGCGATTTTTTCAGTACCGTTTCGTTCCCGCCCGGCGCAAGCGCACAGTACAATCCTGAATTTAACGTCCTGCTACTGCGCAATGCCCCAAAGCATATCGAAGAAATGACCGCCCTGCTGACCCGCTACAACCGCAAAGCACTGGAGGAGCGTTCGCGACAGGTCGAAATCGAAACTAAATTTATCGAAGTCTCACAGGGCGCACTGGATGAGCTCGGTTTTAATTGGACGCTGGGTACTCCCGGCGAAAATATCTCATCGGGCACGGTGACGATGCCGGGCGGGCAGGCGCTTTTCACCGACAGTCTGCGTAGCGGACAGGATGCGTTTTCGTCCGGTGGGAATCCGGCAGGGCACCCTACCGCATTCAACACCTATTCTCGCACCACGCCGGACTCAACCGGTACCGGTATGATCGGCACGGCTGGCGAACTGCTAGTGCAGAAAGTAAAAGGCGATCTTAAGATAGATGTGCTGATCCGTGCGCTGGAACGCAGCGCAGGATCTGACCTGCTTTCCGCGCCAAAAATTCTGACCAAAAGCGGCGAGACGGCCAGTATTCACGTCGGTGAAGTACACTGGTTCCCGTCCGCTTACGAAGTCAAAATTGAACGCGATTCCCAGCCCAGCCTAGTTCCGCTCGACTATAAGGAAGAGTGCACCGGCGTGATGCTGGAGGTCACCCCGGAGCTCGACCCCGAAAATGGTACGATCAATATGAAACTGGCACCGGAAATCCGCGAGCTGGCCGGATTCGACGAACAACATGTTAGCACGCTCTGGCCAAGCTTTGGCGACGAACAGGTGGATTTGGGCGGTACGGCATCCACCGGAGTGGATTTAATCAATTTTCTGACAGCCCGCGAACAGAATCGTACCGTCACTGCCGACCGGTTGATCGCCCGCCGACCCATTTTCAAAACCCGCAAGGTGAATACGAGGGTGACCATCGAAGACGGCAGTACCATCGCCATGGGCGGACTGATTAAGGAACAGCTCGAAACCTTTAAAGACAGTGTTCCAATCCTTGGAAAAATTCCGCTACTCGGACGTCTCTTCCGCTCGGAAGGTCAGCGAAATACAAAACGCAATCTGCTGATTTTTGTGACCGCCAATCAAGTGGACGCGTCCGGCTATAAAAAATCCGCGCTGTAATCCACGCCGCATGAAACTGTTTCTATCCATTTGTGTCCTCTGCGGTTTCGCCGCACTCGCTAAGCCCGCAACAATCTGGCAAGAGGATTTCAGCGCCTGCACCAACACGGGAATCACCGGACAGGGTCCGCTCAATTATCCGCAGGGAACCACCAACTGGAACCTGAATGTCAGTCTATGCGCTTCACTGACCCCCGGCAGCGGTAGCACGAATGATTATTTCATGGCGGTGACCACCGGCGGCGGACGAATGGAGGCCGTGAATATTGATGGTGAAGCCGTGTGGTCTTCTTCCGTGATTCCAATCTCCGGCTATACCAACGTTGCGCTTTCTGTGCTCACCTCAGAAACCGGCTCATCCACCAGTACCAATAAATATATAAAACTTTTCTACAGTCTAAACCGCGGCGCAGAAACCGCGTTCGAGAGCAATGCGTTCAACGTCGGCAACTGGAGTTCATCAACGGCTTCGCAAAGCAATCTGTATGGAACAACCGTTCAACTCATCGCGCGAGTCAACAATCCGAACGCCGCCGATAAATCCATTTTTGACAGTGTGACCGTCTGCGGTGATCTCATAGCCACCAACCCTCCACCCGTCGCTACGCTCTGGAACGTCTATTATAATCGACCGATGCAATCATCCGCCGGGACGATTTATCCCGACCAGTTCGTCATTCGCGACGCACTGATTACTCGGATTAATGCGCTGCAAAGCGGGCATACCGCCACACTCGCCACCTTCACATTTTCCGCCAATGACGGTGCCGGAACCATTATTAACGCACTGGACAGCGCGCTCCAGCGCGGCGCTGTCATCCGTTTTATTGCCGATAACGAAGCCGAAACCGATGTCCAATACGGCGGAACCAATACCCTGCGCGATCTTTCAGTACGTACGGTCAATCCGCTAACGCTGGTGGTCGATGACGACCCGGGCGGCATCATGCACCATAAATTCGGGCTATTCGATTATGGCGACAGCAACCAATGGGTCTTCGCCGCTTCGTGGAATTTCACGCTCGCGGCTTCGGCCAATCAATGGAACATCGCTCTGGAAGCGCGCAGTCCAGAACTCTACAGCGTCTATCTGGCTGAAGCCACCGAACTGCTGGCCGGACGGTTTCATGATCATGCCAACAAGTCGCACACTCACGATGGAGCCTTCTTCCCGCTTGATGGTTCACACGGAACCAACCGAGTGCGTTTTGCCCCTTACCCCGATGCCCTGCTAAACGGAAATAACGCCGAAACCGATATCGTTAAATTGATTCAACAGGCCCAAAGTGAAATTGTTTTTTCACTCAACAAATTAAACCGGTTCAGTATCCGTGATGCCCTCATCGCCGCCGCCAACCGGGGCGTACACATCACGGGCGTCATCCCGAAAAGCGACACCAATCTGGGCGGGGTTTCCGCCGCCATCTACAGCAACCTGACGGATGCCGCCAGTTACGCCACCACCAATCGCGTCAACTTTCTAACCGCCTACGCCAAAGCGGACTATTCAGCCCTCGACGGCGGCGAGCCCGATTTAATTCACGCCAAATATATGGTGATTGATCCGCCCGGCTCCAACGCCATCGTCATTCACGGCACCGCCAACTGGACCGCCGGCGGACTGACCAGCAGTAACAGCAACGACGAAAACCTGCTATTCCTGCGCAACAATCGTATCGCGTCAAAATTCTATGAGCATTTTCAGCGGATTACCGGCAGCGGACTGTTCAGCGCTGGCAACGCCGTACTGGTCGAATGGAATTTCAACGATGATAATGTCATCGCGGATGGCGGAGCCGCAACGAACGCAAACCGGACGGTTCAGCGAGGCCCCACGCTTTCAACCACGAACTTCAGTAGCGGTGCGTTATCGGCCAACGGCTGGGACAGCGGCGCAAACAAAAAATACTGGGAGATCGAATTCTGCACGCTCCGGCACAAGGAAATAAAAATTTCATCGAAGCAGACCTCGACCTCCACCGGTCCCGCTGGATTTAAACTACAATACAAAATTGGAACCAACGCCTATACCGATGTGCTCGGCGGCAACATTACCGTCGGCACCGGCTGGGGCGGACAGCTCACCCGGCTACCGCTACCTGCTGGATGCAACGACCAGCCCTCCGTTTTCCTGCGCTGGCTGATGACCAGTAACACTGCCGTCAATGGCAGTTCCGTCAGCTCATCGGGCGCCAGCCGCATCGACGACATTATCCTTACCGGCACCGCCTATAACCAGCCGCCAGCTCTGACCCCGCTCGAAAATAAAGAAACATTTGAAAGCCAAGCGCTCTCTTTTTCCGTAACGGCTACCGACCCGATCGATAACGACCCCGTCACTCTGAGCGCACAAGACCTCCCGACCGGTTCCGTTTTTACCAACGGACTCTTCACCTGGAACAACGCCGCACCAGCAGGCGCGTATACCGTTACATTTTATGCCGCCGACAAGGACGGAACAACGAGCCGGATGATCACCATCACCGTATCACCACGTCCGCAACTGTTTATTTCAGAGATTGCCGACCCCACCGGAACCGGCGGCGATACCGCCCGT
>JBBQSL010000071.1:0-15594 GCA_038213895.1 Kiritimatiellales bacterium
CGCTTGGTTGGAGATTCGGGCTTGTCAAGAAACTCAACCACCTCTTTGGCGGAAGGCAGCTTACCGATTACGTCTAGATAGACGCGGCGGATAAATACTTCATCGGAGCAGAGTACCGGCTCGATCTTCATTTTTTCCAGACGGCCGAAAACGAGTTGATCAATCCGGCTGGCGGGGTTCGGTGGCGAAGACTTTTCAAACACGGTGGCCGATTCTTTGGCTGTAACAGTGCTCAATACAGAGCAAAGGGCTACGTAAATATACAGGCCAAGTTTCATCATGCGGTTTTATCTCCTAGAAAAGAGGGCAACCTGCCAGAACAATTGGTACAAGTGTATTATGGGCGGAACAAAAAAGCACTTATAAAAATGAGGTAAATCCCTATATTTTTTTGTACATCTAAGTGTATACTCCTCTGTCTTTCTGTCTTTTTCTGTCGGACTGGTTCGCTATCCGTACCGACGAAACCGATCACCACGCGATGGGTTAACGACGAAGGTCACCCGCGTGCTACAGCACGGCGGGTGGAACGATTTGTGCGATATTTTTGTGGTTCCTCCATGACGAGCTGCATCTGTGACGCTCCACCTTTGAAAAAAGTGCTACCTTGCTCGATAAACGGAGTCAATTTATTTAAGCGACTGAGACGTCTAGCGAGTGCTACAAGGGAAATCCTCCGCAATATATCGATAGTTATTGGGCGTTTAGAATCCAAAAATACCAGCGAATTTATGAACCGCTGACAAATATCCAAATTCTTTCTTTGCACTCATAATTTTTCAATTCCGGGCGTTGTTCCGGCTTGCTGGATAACGCGACTGTATTGAAGCTGCGATTGCTAAGCGGAAGGTGCTGGTTCTAAACCCGCGCCGCGAGGGTTGAAGATACAGTGCATTGGATGGTTCTGTGATTTTCAAGATGCCCATTTTAACGCCAACTTCTTGCCGTTATGGGCGCAATCGCTTAAATAGAGGTTGATGAGGTTCTGATAAGGGACTCCGGTTTCCTGAGCAAGAAGTTTGAAGTAGGCAATAACATCCGTTCCAAGACGGATAGTGACCTGCTTCCGAAAATGCTTGGCGTATGGATTCTTTATTGAATCGGTAAAATCGTATTCTTTTCTCATGCTAATCTCCCGTATTGTTTGCGCTCGTTTTGGGTCGCTTTGCGAGCCGAAATAAGGCGGATTAAGTCATCATTTTCCCGATAGGCGTGACATACGACCAATAGTCTCAACTTGGCACTGAAACCGAGTAGAATAAATCTATCCTCTTTACTTGAATGATCTGGATCATGCTTTAATCGGCCATTTTCATCAGCGAACACCGTTGTTGCTTCCTCGAAAGAAACCCCGTGCTTCTTAAGGTTAGATCCAGCTTTTGCTTCGTCCCATGAAAACCGTACCGCATCCATACTTATAACGTATTGCTAATAGCATTATACTGCAAGTTGATATTTCAGTATTAAGCGGTGCATCCGCATCCGCACCGACGAAATCGGCTCCGATGCGATCAGTTAACGGGCAAGGTGCTTTTTGGAATTCCGGTTACGAATTACTTGTTACGCATTACGTTATTGCCCGCACGGGGTTCCCGTGCTAAATGTTTCCCGTCATTTTTAAACGAAAGGAAAACTTATCATGGCTCGTTCATATAACTTTAGTGCAGGTCCGTCGATTCTCCCCGAAGAAGTTCTCAAAGAGGCTCAGGCCGAATTGCTGGACTACAAAGGAACCGGTATGTCTATCATGGAGATGAGTCATCGCGGCAAGGAATATACCGCCGTACATGAGGAAGCCATCGCTAACCTCAAAACCCTGATGAAGATTCCTGAAAACTACAGCGTCCTTTTTATGACCGGCGGTGCGACCACCCAATTTTCTCTGATTCCAATGAACCTGCTCGGCGCGGGGCAGACTGCTGATTATATCAATGCCGGTTCGTGGGGCGCTGCCGCCGTCAAGGCCGCGAAGAAGCTCGGCAAGATCAATGTGATTGCTGATACATCCAAAGCGATTCCGACTTGTATGCCGGAAAATAGCGAACTGAAGTTCACCGAGGATGCGGCTTATGTGCACATCACTTCCAACGAAACGATCGCCGGAACACAGGTTAAAGAATTTCCCAAAACCAAAGCGCCGCTGGTGGCCGATATGTCGTCCGACATCCTCTCGCGTCAGATCGACGTTTCGCAGTTCGGTCTCATCTATGCTGGCGCACAGAAAAATCTCGCTCCGGCGGGCGTTACGCTGGTAGTTATTCGCAATGATCTCGCCGAACGCGCACCGGAAACACTGCCGGAGCTGTTCCAGTACCGGGCCTTCATTGAAGAAAGCTCGCTCAAGAACACGCCGCCGACCTTTTCGATCTACATGCTTATGCTGGTCACCCGCTGGCTGATCGCCAAGGGCGGAATCGAAGGCATGCAGAAGATCAACGACGCCAAAGCCGCCAAGCTTTATGCGGCGATTGATGCCTCCAGTTTTTACAAAGGCACCTCGTTGCCTAAATGGCGTTCGCCGATGAATGTCACCTTCCGGCTGCCGACCGAAGAGTTGGAAGAAACCTTTATCAAAGCGGCTACCAAACTGGGCATGACCAGTCTCAAGGGTCATCGTTCGGTCGGCGGTGTTCGCGCCTCCATCTACAACGCATTCCCGACGGAAGGGGTCGACGCGCTCGTCGCCTTCATGAAGGAATTTGAAAAGAAGAACGGCTAGTACACCGTGTTCCTTAAAGTTTCGTACCAAAATAGGATCAAAATAATTAAGGACAAAATAATTTCTATTCGTGAACCAGACTTTCCCTTCCATTATTTTGACCCAAAAAATTATTTTGATTTAAATATTCAGGGTTTAGTGTCTATTAGTGAAGATTAGTGGATGGCAATTCCGAAGTTTTAAGGATTACAGTTTACTAGCGTAGTTTAATAATCGTGTGGCTGATTTTACCAGCTGAACACGGAATATCATTCGCAGAGGGTATCATCGCTTCAAGGTTTTAAAAACCAGCGCGTTGTTTTTCATTTCGGCGCGAACGGTTGTGCCGTCGGTGATTTCTCCGGCGATGAGACTGCGGGCCAGTTGCGTTTCAAAATGATGCTGGATAAATCGCTTGAGCGGACGCGCCCCGTACACCGGATCAAACCCTTCTTTGACGATGTGCGTTTTGACTTCGTCACTGACTTCAAGTTGGATATTTCGCGCCGCCAGCCGTTTGCGCAGGTCGTTGAGCATCAGTTCTACAATCTGTCCGATTTCTGCCTCGGTGAGTGGTTTGAACAGAATGGTGTCGTCGAGCCGGTTTAGGAATTCCGGTCGGAAATTTTCTTTGAGCATCGCCATGACCTGATCGCGGGTTTCTTCGGTGATACGGCCTTGTCGTCCGATGCCCTCGAGCAATAGCGTCGAGCCGATATTACTGGTCATAATGACAATAGTGTTTTTGAAGCTAACCGTGTGGCCCTGCGAGTCGGTCAGCCGCCCGTCGTCGAAAATTTGCAACAGTATGTTGAAAACGTCCGGATGCGCTTTTTCAATTTCATCGAGCAGAACGACGGCATAGGGCTTGCGGCGGACGGCTTCGGTGAGTTGTCCGCCTTCGTCGTAGCCAACATAGCCGGGCGGTGCACCGATGAGGCGCGAGACCGTATGTTTCTCCATGTATTCACTCATGTCGATGCGCACCATATGCTCGTCGCTGTCGAATAGTTCGAAAGCGAGGGCGCGGGCCAGTTCGGTTTTACCGACGCCGGTTGGGCCAAGGAACAGGAATGCACCGATCGGGCGGTTCGGATTGCTGATACCGGCGCGGGCGCGCAGAACGGCATCGGCTACGACTTGCACCGCTTCATCCTGTCCGATAATGCGCTGATGGAGCTGATCGCCGAGTTTAAGTAGTTTTTCGCGCTCGCCTTCCAGTAGCCGAGTGAGTGGTATGCCGGTCCAGCGGGCGACGACTTCGGCGATTTCCTCTTCAGTAACTTCTTCGCGAAGCATGCTCTTGCCGGACGACGGATCCTTCAGCTTTGTTTCATGTTCGCGGAGCTGTTTTTCGAGTTGTGGGATGGTGCCATGGCGCAGTTTCGCGACGCGTTCCAGATCGTAGGCGCGTTCCGCTTCGGCACTTTCACGGCGAGCCAGTTCGAGTGCTTCGCGCAGATCGCGCACTTTCTGAATTTCGTCTTTTTCGTTGCCCCAGCGGGCGCGCATGATTTTTTCTTCCGCTTTCAAATCAGCCAGTTCCTTTTGTAAGGTCTCCAGCCGATCCTGGCTGGCTTTATCTTTTTCTTTTTTGAGCGCCGTTTCCTCAATCTCCAGTCGCATCACTTTGCGGGAGATTTCATCGAGCTCGGCGGGAAGTGAATCAATTTCTGTACGGATCGAAGCGCAGGCTTCGTCCATCAGGTCGATGGCTTTATCGGGGAGAAACCGTTCCGTGATGTAGCGGTCGGATAGTGTGGCGGCGGCGACCAGCGCGGTATCTTTGATGTGTACGCCGTGGTGCACTTCGAAGCGTTCGCGCAGTCCGCGCAGAATGGAAATCGTATCTTCTACGCTTGGCATATCGACGAGCACGGGTTGAAAGCGGCGTTCGAGCGCGGCATCTTTTTCAATATATTTTCGATGCTCGTCGAGCGTGGTGGCACCGATACAGTGCAGTTCGCCGCGCGCGAGCATCGGCTTGAGCATATTACCGGCGTCGGTGGAACCCTCGGTGCGGCCCGCGCCGACGATGGTGTGCAATTCATCAATGAAAAGAATGATGCGGCCTTCGGCCGCTTTGATTTCGTTCAGCACGGCTTTCAGGCGCTCTTCAAATTCGCCACGGTATTTTGCACCGGCCATTAGTGCGGTCATATCGAGTGAGAAAATGGTTTTGTCTTTGAGACCTTCCGGAACGTCGCCACGTACGATGCGGTGGGCGAGCCCTTCGACAATCGCTGTTTTACCAACGCCCGGTTCGCCAATCAGTACCGGATTGTTTTTGGTTTTGCGGGAAAGGATGCGGATGACGGAGCGGATTTCCGCGTCGCGACCGATTACGGGGTCCAGTTTGCCGGAGCGAGCCAGCTCGACTAGATCCTGTCCATATTTTTTGAGCGCGTCGTAAGAGCCTTCCGGATTATCGGAGGTGACGCGCTGACTGCCGCGAATGGTTTTGAGTGCTTCGAGGATCCGGTTGTGGGTGACGCTCAGTTCATCAAGAATTTTTCCTGCCGTGGTTTTTATTTTTTCGTCGGCAAAGGCCAGCAATAGATGTTCGACGGAAATAAAACCGTCTCCCAGCTTTTGCATTTCCTTTTGCGCCTTAATCATCAGTCCTTCGAGGCGCTGGGTGACATAGATTTTTCCAGATTCTGTGCCGGGGCCGGAAACGGCCGGTATTTTTTTTAGCTCCTGTTCAAGGCGCGCCATGGCGGTCGGGGCGGAGGATTCCATCCGCTCGAATAGCTCGGGGGTAAGACCATCATCCTGACGCAACAGCGCCAATAAAAGATGTTCTCCGTCCACTTGCTGGTGCCCGTATTCGGCGGCCAACGTCTGTGCCGACTGAAAAGCCTCGCGCACTTTTTGAGTCATTTTATTAAAATCCATCACGAGAAACTCCCTTCGCTTTTATATTACCACACAAAAGCATTAGATATACCACTTGAATGTATGATTTATAACGCGCTTAAATATAATGACTTACAGCTAATAGACTAATTTAAATTTGTGGTGAAACTGCGACACGATGACTCACCGTGCGCCGTTTTTGTTGCGGAAGAAGGGTGGGTGGCTTTCACGTTGACCGCAGCGAGGGGCGTGGCTATGCTGTCCCCCTGTTTTTTATTTCAAAACGAAGGGGTCTTTTATGGCAATGTTGATTACGCGCTTTCATAAGCTGATTCAGTCCAAGGTACTTTGGTACATTATTCTTGGAGTAATTGTGGTTTCTTTTGTTGGTTTTTTCACCCCGACGATGAGGTCGGGAAACCAGCAACATAAAACCCGTCCGGCGGGTGAGCTTTTTGGCAAAAAAGTATCGCACGATGAGTTTCGCAGCGCCTATCACAACACCTATATGTGGTACATTCTCTCTTCAGGCCGAATGGTTCCGATGACGGATGAGTTGACCTCTGTACTTCGTAAAGAAGCCTGGCAGCGTGTAGCGGTTTTGCGAAAAGCTAAGTTGGAAGAGATTCTTGTAGCGGATAAAGAGGTGGTGCAACAGATGCAGACCATGCCGCTTTTCTGTGCAGAAAATGGCGTGTTTGATGCCAAGGTTTATAAGGCGGTTTTGCAGCAGGTAGGACTTACACCTCGGCAGGCCGAAGAACTTTTCCGTGAACAGATTGCGATTTATAAACTGATGTACCGTCCGGTGCAGGCCGCCATGATTTCACCTTACGAACTGAAACGAGCCTATCATCTTTATACGGATCGTTTTGTGCTCGATTACGTTGTGATTCCGCGCGCGCAGGTTGAAAAAACCGTTAAGGTCTCTAAAGAAACAGCGCAGGCTCTTTTTGCAGAGCGTCCCGAAGCCTTTCGTATGCCCGTTAAAGTGCGCGTTTCTTATGTCGAATTTGCCGTTAGTAATTTCTTAGCGAAGGCCGATATCCCCGAAGAAGTGGCCTTGCAGGTTTACAATCGCAATATTGAAAACTATCGTATTGAAAATACCAATGAGAATGCGGTCGTAGAGTATAAACCCTTTGAAAAAGTGCAGGGTGAAATCACGAAACAGTTGCAACAGATTTCCGCCCGTAAACTGGCCGCTGAAAAAGCCACGGAATTTGTGGTGGATGTTGCACCAAAAGCTGAGGGCAGTCAGCCAAACTTTGCCGGAGCGGCTGCAGCGCATAAGCTGAAAATCAAAACGTTACCCGCCTTCGGATTGAAAGATGAGCTGAAGGGGATCGATGAATCGGCTCCGTTCCGGCAGGCCGCTTTCAATCTGGAAAACGATGCGTATAGTTCCTTCAGCGATGCGATTATCGGCAAAGATACTGTTTATGTCCTGTCACTGGAACAACGCTATGCTTCATTTGTTCCTGCCTTTGAGGCCGTTGAAAAAGAAGTAATGGCCGCTGCCCGCGAACAGGCCGTGATAAAAGCGCTGGCTGAACGTTCTTTGGAAATAGAAAAAGCGGTTACGCTGGCGATGGCCGCCGGAACCGGATTTAAAGCGGCCGTGAGCCCCTTTGGACTCAAGGTTCAGACCACGCCTGAATTTGATCTCTCGACAGAACTCAAAGACAAGTACGCCAAAACGCTTGCAGGACTCTGTCTTAATGTTCAGCAGGGAAAGCTTTGCACTCCGGCTCCGGTCGAAGAAGGCGTGCTGCTTGCCTGTGTGACTACGCGTAAATCCACGGATGCGGTTTCCGGTCTACCGGCTGTTCGTCAGGAACTGGTTGAAGGGTTGTCCCGTAGCCGCGCTCAGCGTCTGTCCGCCGCTTGGCAGGGCGCGCTGTTAAAAGAAGCCAATTTCAAAGATATGACGCAACAGTCCGCTAATGACTGAAGAAATAAATAAAGAAGCACGTGCTGGTGTCGTGGCGGTTGTTGGGCGGACGAATGTCGGCAAGTCCACCTTACTCAACGCCCTGCTTGGTGAAAAGGTCAGCATCGTTAGCGACACAGTTCAGACCACGCGTAACATCATCCGTGCAATTTTAACAGAGCCGCGCGGACAGATTGTCTTCCTCGACACGCCCGGTGTGCATAAGGCGCAGGGTGAACTCGGCAAGAATCTCAACAAAATGGCCCGCTCTTCAGTTAATGGAGCGGATGCCGTTTTGCTAGTGCTGGATGCCTCCAGCAAGCCGTGGCAGGAAGATGACGGTTGGATGCGGCGGTTGGCTGCGGAAAATACACCTTGTTTGATTCTGCTGAATAAAACTGACCTCGGCACGGCATTTGTTGAAGAGTATAAAGCGCTTTGGCGGGGTGTCGCGGTTGAAAAAGGCACTACGCTAACTCCAATTTGGATTGAAGGCTCGGCACTCAAAGGCGGTGGCTTGCCTGAACTGACCTCCGCATTGTTTGCGATGGTGCCAGAAGGTCCGTCGCTTTTCCCCGCAGATATTTTAACGGACTATCCGCGCAAATTGAATATAGCCGATGTAATTCGCGAACAGCTCTTTGAGCGGTTGCATGACGAGTTGCCGCACTGCCTGGCCGTCTGGGTCGAGACGATCAATGAATGTGAAAAAGAGTGGAAGGTCGATGCGGACATTTACATTGAACGCCACTCGCAAAAAGGCATCGTCATTGGCGAAAAAGGCCGGTTACTTAAATCCGTGAAACATCATGCCGAAAAAGAACTGGCCGAAATGTACGGCTTACCGGTTCGCCTGACGCTCTGGGTCAAAGTCGAAAAAGACTGGCGGAAAAACTTCTGGATTCTGAAGAAGCTCGGTTATGCCTAACGTCTGAAAGGATCGTCGAGCATAGCTCGCAAGTTCGCCTGACTGGTTCGCCTATTTTTCTAGGCGCGAACATGCATGTTTTTGTGATTGGTGCAACGATAGATCAATCGGTGCATCAGCCACGGATAAAGGTTCTGGGGTTAGCTCGCAGTTTCTTCTGGGGATTCTAAATTCGACACCAACTCGTTTTTACTGGCTGAATAAGTTTTGAGACAACTATTCCATTTTCTAGAAACTGTATCGCGCGGCGAGCGCGACATTGTTGTTGTCGGCGAACTGGCCGAAAAAGGTGTGGTTATGCTGGCCGAAGAAAAATCCGGCTGAGGTTTCCAGCAGCCAGTGGTCGGTCAGTTTGTAGGAAACCTTCGGGCGGATGTAGCCGTCCTGATCGGTCGGCGACCAGTAGGTGAAAAGGCTGAGCATCAGGTTTTGGTTCATCAGCATTTGCGTCAGGCGCAGGGTAACGACGTGGCGGTTTTCATCGGCTTCGGTTCCGGCGGGACCGGGATAGGCCGCGAAATATTCATCATGACTCATCATGTGCTCAACGTAATATTGCGCCGAGCCGGTCAGGTTTTTGGCGATTTCGTGCTCGTAACCGGCGAGCAGGCGCGCCTGACTGTTGGGAACCCACCGATCGGTGCCGTCGCGGTCGTCGCGGGAATCGTAGTAGCCGCCTTCGAGACGGGCTATGCCGCCCGCCAGCGGGCCGCGCGCGCTGGTCCCGTAAACCGAGAGTTTTGGGAAGGTGTTTTGTCCGCTGACGGGATCAAAGCCCTGCGGTGTTTTCCAGAAGCCGTCGTAGCCGTAAGCGGCCAGTTCATAACTGCCGACTGGGCGGTAAATCCGCGCCGCGATTTCGTCGTCGTTCAGCCATTCATCGGGACGGTCGGTTTTTAAATCCGCACCGGTCAGCCCGCCGCCGTTCCAGTAGGAGAAGCGCTCACCGTCGATGAAGCGGTCGGCATCAAAGCGTGGCGTGTAGGCGATGTCGATGCTGGCAAAGGCGGGGAAGAGGCTCACAAAGAGCGCGTCGGATGGCGCTTTGAGGTATTCCTCGTCGCGCCCAGCGAAGAACGATTTCCAATCCTTGGGAAACAGGTCGTTGACAAACAGCAGGTCGCCGGTGCCCCAGGTGAGAATCTGCCGTCCGGCTTTCACATCCATCCAGTCAGCCGGAGTGAACTGCACATTGGCTTCGCGCAGATCCACCGGGCCTTCGCCAGTTTCGAGATCGATGCGGTCGTGGTGATTGGCGACTCCGTCATACAGAAAATCGGAGCGCATGGTCGCGGTGAACAGATCCTGGTACCAGACGCTACTTAGTTGTAACCGAAGTTCCTCAAGAGTTTTGTCACCCTTGTTTGGATCGTTTTGCGTGCGCAGGCCGTACCGACTGTCCACGAAGCCATGAAGCTCTTGGGAGAAGGCTGAAACGGGAAGTGTGAAGTTTGAAGCTACGATCGCTATTAAAATCAATTTTCTCATGCTGTGAACTCCGACGGATTCAATTAATAATTCTGTATCCGGATTACGCCCCCTCTTCGAGAGGGACGTCCTATACGAAAACTTGTAGGGCGAGCCTCTCCAGTATTCTGGAGGGCTTGCAGTATGGGTTACGCCTTTTCTTAACTTAAAATGCTCTAGTGTTCATTCGTGTGATTTGTGGGGGGGCTTTATCTCATTATTCCAATACTCCAATAATCCATCAATCCACTATTCCATCATTCCATTCTCACCGCGTCGCTTCGCGCGGCGGTCTTCTCAGAAAGCGTTCGGTGAAAATCATTTCTTTCAGGCCGGTGTCATATTGAATATCGCTGAAGAAATTGACGGTATGACCTCCGCGGATCAGATCATCCACCCGCGATTCGGTGACGGTTGGATGTCCCTGCACGGTTTCAATTTTTACCGCTTCCACGCGCCGGAAGAGTTTCCCGTTTTTATCAAAGTATTCGGCCTTGCGTGGCAGGAAGGTGTCTTTGTCGATGGCGATGGTGTATTCGCTGAAATCCACTGCGCCCGGATTCTTCGGTGTATTTTTGATGAGGTATTGTGTGCCGGTTTCGCTGGTCAGTTCGTGCGTGTCTTCCCACAGTGCGCGGCCGGAAACATCCTCATAGACAAAGTCGGACCCGACGAACGAGGTGCGCTTGTCGCCCGGAGCGATCGGTTTGATGAGATTGAGTGCGGGCATGAAGAGCCAGCGGCTATCGTCTTTACCCTGTGCAACTTCTTTCCAGACCATGAAGACCTGCTGACGTACATCGGCCGGTTCCTTGAAGTAGACGTAAAACTTCTGATTTCCGCCGCCGGTATTCAGCCGCAGAATGCGGAACTCGCGGACGCGCTCGCCGCCGCCCGCATCGGTGATGGTCATTTTTACATCGGCCTGTCCGTCGTTGCCCGAATAATACGCAGCTTGGTTGGCCTTCTCGACGATTTCATCCACCGTTAACGCGAATACCTGAATCGATGCCAGTGCAGTTATTGCGATGATCCATTTTTTCATTTTCTGATTCTCCTTTTTTTAAACAGCCGTTTTTGAAGCGCGGTCACGAGTGCCGCTAGAATAAAAATCGTGGCGAGCCAGGAAACCATCATAATGGCGGCGAGGAAGAAGCCGACGGTGCGGTAGGGTGCTAGCGGCGCGAAGAGCAGCGGCAGGAAGCCGACGGAAACCGTAATCGCGTTGCGGCTGATCGCCATCGCCGGCTCTTTGAACATTTCTTGGATGGCCAAAGCCCAGCTTCCCAGTGTTTTTTGCAGTTCGCGGGCGCGTTCAAGGAAGTGGATGGCGAAGTCCACGCTCAGCCCCAGTGTGAGCGACGAGAGTACGGCCACCGGCATGTCGTAGTCTTTGCCGGTCCAGCCGAGCAGTCCGTAAATGAATAGGATTGTGACACTGAGCGGGATCATGGCCAGCAACCCGAGGAGCGCGGAACGGAACAGCACGATCATCATGATCAGCACGACGATAAAGCTGCCGCCGAGCGACGAGAGCATCCCGGTAACCATTTTATCCTGCCAGACCACGTTGAGATACGTCAGGCCCGCCCACTCGGCGCGTAAAGGAATCGGTGGTGGATTGGCGGCAATGAACCGCTTGGCCTCATCAGTGACACCGGCCATATCCGTATTGTCGCCGCTGGTGAGTTGCACCCAGATATCCGCTTCGCGGTAGTCGCGGGTGACAAGGTGAAAGAGACTGTCTTTTTTCTTCATTCCTTCCAGCTGCATGAAAACCTGTCCGCAGGCGGCTGCGCTGTCTGGCACGCTGAAGAATTTTTGATTGGTTGAGTTATCCTCTTTCATGGTTAAACTCACCCCGCCTTTCGGGCACCCCTCCACGGAGGGGATTTTTTGTGCGGGGAGTGTCTGTCTAGAGCTCCCCTCCTGAGGAGGGGTGCCCGAAGGGCGGGGTGGGTTGTTTTCGGTTGTCAGGGGTTGCCAGTTCAGTTCATAGGATGCTTTTTTGAGCGCATCGACGGCGGAACTGGTTTTTCCAACCTTTGGAAGTCCAGCCAAGTGGGTCTGAAGCTGATCGATCCATCGCAGCATCTTCGGCTGTTTCATCGGCGGGGCGATTGCTTCGGTATAGTCGGCCAGCTCTTTTTCGCGTGCTGCGCGATTGGTTTTTTGGTCGCAGATTGCCAACGCCGCCTCTCTCAAATCTTCACCCGACAGACCTTCCAGAGGTTGGAAAAATTCAGCACTACCGGGCTGAATTTTTTCCAAGATCTGGAAAAACATAGAAAAGGATGCGAGCGCAGACTTTTCTAGATAGTTGATGGCTTCGGCGAGATCGAGCCAGCGTTTATTGACCTGTTTGTCGAGCGGTGCGGGTGGCTGAACCGGCCCGGCTTCGTTTTCCGGCGTGAGGGTGAGGTAGGCCGTGTAGGTTCCGCCGAAGTGGCGGTTGAGCACATCATCAGCAATCCGGATACGGTGGTTTTTCGTGAACCACTTGACCGGGTTGTCGTTGACGCGGATGCGCTGGATGCCAGCGACGGAAACGACCACGATCAGCACTGAAACCACTGAAATCAGTTTCCAGTGGTTGTAGGAAAACTCGCCGGTTTTTTCGAGCATCCGGTCGAGCCCGCTCCGTTGATGATCTGCTTTTTTGGCGGGAATCCGGTCGAGCATGCTTTGAGGAACAAAAAGGATAATGTAGGCGGGCACGAACGTCATGGTGAGAATCCAGGCCAGCGCAACCCCGATGGCAACATGCGCTCCGAAGACCTGTACCGGCGGGATCGGCGTGAAGATCAGCGAGGTAAATCCGGCGATGGTGGTGAGACTGGTGTAGAGCATCGGCGTGAAAAGGTGTCCGGTGACGTGGCGCACGGCTTCCTTTTTGTCGCGGAAGCGGTGATAGGCATCGAAGAACTCGCTCAGAATGTGAACGGAGTCGGCTACGGAAATCGGCATGAGGAAGATGGCGATCATCGAACTCATGATGTGTACGTCGTAGCCGCCGCCGATTAGCAGACCCATCGTGCAGAGTACGGTGATGACGGCGACCAGCATCGGCGCAATAATCAGCGAGACACGGCGGAAAAAGAGCAGCAAGAGCAGGAAAATAACCAGTCCGGCCAGCGGTGCGGAGCTGGCCATCTGAATGAGCATTTCAACGCCGAAGGTGTCCTGCGCCACCGGCTGGCCGGTGATGTAGACCTGGTCTTCGGCGGGCCAGTCGGCCGTTAGCTTTTCAACAAGATTGGCGACATTATAGCTATAGGTTTTTGCAATGATCGGGATGTAGAGCGCAACCGCTTTTTCGTCTTCAGAAACCAGTGTGCCCTTGTAGAGCGGATTGTTCATCGCGTCGTCACGAATCGTTAACGCCTCTTCGCGCGTGGCGGGCGGCTTTTCCATGAGATATTCAATTTTCAGTGCGCCTCGTTCCGCCTGCTTGATGTTATCTACCACGGGCGGGCTGATGATTTCCTCTTTAACAATCGCACTGCCGCCGGTTTCATCGAACAGCCGGTTGACATCGTGGCGGAAAATTTTTGCCAGAAAACGTTTGCGTGCGCTGGCCGGGCGCAGGTCGGGCGTGAAGGGTTCCGGCACGGTGATTTCCGGCAGACCGTCCGCGTTTTGCCGCAGACTCAGCAGTTGTTTGGTCAGTACATCAATCCGTCCGAGTGTTTCCATATTGAACACGCCGTCGGGATGGTTGGTGTTGACGACCCCGGCGATCACCATGTCGTAGAGAGCGAACTTGGCCTTGGTCTGGTTGTGGAAAATGCGGATCGGCTCATCCGGGGAGAGCATGTTTTCAGGGTCGTTGTCGAATTTTACTTTCGGGAACTGCCATGCGCTGAATCCGGTGATAAGGACAACCAGCAGAACGATGATCCACGGAAAGCGCAGGCTGAAATTGGTCAGTTTAAGTTTCATAATAATCTCGAATTAATTAACTGTTTTTTCGCGGTTACAAAATTTTATTTTTCGAAGTCTTCGGTTGAGCAATGGGTGCAGATGCAGTTGAGAATTGAAAAAACGCGCGGATCCGTAATGGAATACCACATTTCTTTTCCTTGCCGAGTTGCCGTCAGTAGATGTTTACGACGCATTTGATTGAGATGTTGCGAAACGACCGCCTGTGGGAAGCCGGTCTTTTTAATTAACGCGTAAACCGGAGCTTCGGTTTCCTGCTCAAGGATTTCAATAATCCGCAGCCTTTGCGGGTGAGCCAGTAACTTTAAGGTTCCGGCGGCTTTTTTCAATGCACCGGCGGTCAACCGCTTTTGCTGAAAACAGGAATTGGCACCACTCATGACTCGAACATATTACAAATATTTAATATGTCAACAGGCAAAATTAATTACGGACAGCTCTGCGATGCACGGTCTTTCCCTTTTACGTCTATGCCAGACTCTCCGAATCGACATTCAGAAAAGACGAACTGGCCATTGTTGCCGATTGCGGCGAATTTCATTTTTATCAGGACATTACACCCCCCTCTTTTAGCCAATACGTGTCATTTTTAACGGTATGTCTCAAGCTAACTAGTACACCGTATCCCTTAAAGTTTCGCACCAAATAGGATCAAAATAATTAAGGATAAAATAATTTCTATTTAAATATTCAGGGCTTAGTGCCCATTAGTGACTCGAAACGAAGTGAAAAAGAGGCTGGCCAGAAAGGGACGGCAGCGTAGCGGCAACATTAGTGGATGGCAAATCCCCAGACCTTCACGGTAGGGTTTTGCCCCATATCCAACGGCCGATCCCTTGCGTAGCCTGCTTGCAGTTATAAGTCGGAAACCGAAAGAAAGGGCAGAGAGTATGAAGAGGATGACAAGTGGAACCGTAGCAGGAGCAACCGTGCTGATTACAGCACTGGCATTCATGACTGGATGCACAACCGACCAATGCGAACAGAAGATCACCATGGACCAGCTTCCAGCCGTGGTTAAATTCGCCGCTGAAAAAGAACTCGTCGGCACCAAAGTGTGTGAGGTTGAGCGCGAGTTGAAGAAGGACGGCAAGGTGGTTTACGAAATCTCCTACAAAGAGAATGACAAGGAAATGAAGCTCAAGTACGACCAAAACGGCAAACTGCTTCGCAAAGAACGGGATTAGAGATTTTACTGCGGCTACTGGTGCTGAGAGCGGTGTTGATCCGTGGTCAGCACTTGTGTCCGCAGTTTTTTAATTTATCCGCCCTCCCTTGTAGATGCGGAACAGGTTACCACGTGTGTGCGCAACACGACCTTTTGTTCCAAAAGAGTCGCGTCCTACCTACAAATCGTCGGATGTGTAGGCCGTGGTTTTTTACGCAGTAAAGGCCACGTTTTCGGCGGAACAGGTTACCACGTGTGTGCGCAACACGACCTTTTGTTCCAAAAGAGTCGCGTTCTACAAATCGTCGGATGTGTAGGACGTGGTTCTTTACGCAGTAAAGGCCACGTTTTCGGCGGAATAGGTTACCGTGTGTGCGCAACACGACCTTTTGTTCCAAAAGAGTCGTGTCCTACAAATCGTCGGTTGTGTAGGACGTGGTTTTTTACGCAGTAAAGGCCACGTTTTTGGCGGAATAGGTTGCCCGTGTGTGCGCAACACGACCTTTTGTTCCAAAAGAGTCGCGTCCTACAAGTCGTCGGATGTGTAGGCCGTGGTTTTTTACGCAGTAAAGGCCACGTTTTCGGCGGAACAGGTTACC
>JBBQSL010000072.1:0-15519 GCA_038213895.1 Kiritimatiellales bacterium
GGTGAACAGTCGATTTCATATCGCCGGACAGAGGCAAATTTTGGTAATACAACATGTGAAATCAGTTTGTCTGGCAGCGGCACCATAACCAAGTTGCAGATTTTTGAAATGAAGTCGATTTGGCCGCAGGAAAACTAATAAACTTTAGTCACCTCTAAACAGAAAGAGATTAAAATGAACAAGTTATGTTGCCGTTCTTATTTTTACCGGAAAATATGGCTGATGGGCTTGCCGATGTTTAAAGCGTCCTTGGCATCAGCCGTTTATTTTTCGCTCAATACGGCGCTTGCTGCGGCACCTGTTTATTTCGTGGGTGGTGAAGCTCTGCCGGCGGGCGGTGTCGCTAACTATGGTCAGATCGGAGCGATTGAAGGTACGGCCTGTGGAACAGCCGACGTTTTCGGGAATGGTCCGTACGATTTATTTGTTGGCCTTCGCAGCCTCTATCCATTCGATCATTTCGACACAAACAATGTCCCGATTTATGGGGTAAGAATGGATATCTCTTCTCCGAATTCGAGTGGAGCTGTGTTTGAAGACACCGGAACCATTTATGCGCTAGTTTATTCGGCAAATACGCTTTATCTGCGAAAATTCAACAAGACGACACGAGCCTTTGTTTCTTTTTCTTCCTACACGAATATGCCGTTTTCCGGCGGGCTGAACGCCACAGGATTTATTGGAAGTGATGGTAAGCTACATGTGTTTTACACCCTGAGTGATGGCAAGGAATATTATCCGCCTCCCGGCTCCCATGATGTTGATTACCGCCCGTTCAGTGGCTCAGGTTTTTGGCGCGGTGGGATTGGAGGGCATCAGCTTTACTATGCCCGTTTTTCAGACACCTCGCTGAAGACTCTGGAAGTTAACCAGCGGGGCGGGCCGAACTCTGAGGATCATGATTTTCTATTTGGATGCTCCGGACTGACGCTCGCGCATTATGGGGAAAACGGATTATCTAACGTGCTTTTTGGATCCGGGAAACTGGGGATGTTTCGCAGTTTCAATATCGAATCGACCGGGGGTTCACCCGGTGCCGGAGTATCTTATGCGGTAGACAATACAACGGCGCATGTGATTCTGCGCCACCCAATCATTAACCCGAGACCGGTTGCTATGAAAAACCCGATCAGTGGGTTTTCTGATATGATCGTGTCCGATACTGGACGTCTTTGGTATTACCCGTTACAGGGCATGTGGAATACAAACAGTCCTGTCTATGGAGAGCGATTCCCGATTCTGTGTGCTTCCGGTAAGATTATTTGCAGTGCGCTTCCGGTTATTTCTCCCGGGGATATAAATGGCGACGGAGCTATTGATTTTATTGTGGGAAACGATGCCGGAGAATTAATGTTTCTGAAAAATACCGGCTCAGTTGGTGCTCCGGAGTTTTCAAATCCAGTTGCAATTCTTGCGGGCGGTAAAGAATTTCGTGAACGCGGGGGCTATCAGGGGTCGATCCAGGGGCCAGGAGAGGCTAATTGGGGATATACCTGTCCGACACTATTCGACTGGAATCTGGATGGCAAGCTCGACATTATTATGAACACGATCCGGGGCGACATTAAGGTTTTTCTGCAGATCGATGGGCGCGCCAATCCGCCAACGTTTACAGAACCTTTAGAGATTTTTTGTGACAGTCTGGATTTGCACCTATGCTGGCGAACGCAACCCGGCGTAACAACATGGGGTGGAACTACGGTTCCGTGCATCATTGCAAACGATGAAAATGATGAATTCCGGCGTTACTATCGCTGGGATGACCGAAATGTAACTCGTGGTGATGTTTTAAGGCTGACAACCGGGCAAGCCATTCGTGCCCATGATACCCGATTCGGCGGACAATGGGGGCGATCTAAGATTGTGCCGGTTGACTGGGATCATGATGGACGGGTCGATTTAATTGTTGGCACAGGGAGATCGGCTGCAATTCCCGGTATCGGCGGGATTCCGGATAACTTGTCCGGCGATGATCGGCAGGCTTCTGTGCTGTTCCTTCGCAATTCGGGAAGCAACGAAGCCCCTGTATTCGAGTATCCGGTTCGAATGCGCTACAACGGAGTTGCCATTGGGCTAGGAATTCACAGCTGCTCTCCGGCAGCGGTCGATTTTGGCGGCGGAGTGCTGGATCTGGTTGTTGGAGAACAGGACGGAACGCTGATTTATTATCCTCATGACAAGCTCGGAACTTCACCTTGAATGAAATAAAGACAATTTTTTGGAGGAAGTTCAAAATGGCCAATTATTCTTCTCGGTGCTATGTAATGTTTTTCATCAGTTTCTTCGTGCTATTTATGGGCGGGGTGCAAGCTAAGTCTGTGGATATGGGACAGCGGCGCCTCTCTTATAACAATCCCGGACTGATTGTTGATCTTGGTGTGGGTCTGTGGGCGGTTCCGTTGCCGATGGATTATGACGGTGACGGCGACTATGATCTGGTAGTCGGCTGTGGAGATAAACCCTATAACGGGATCTATTTTTTTGAAAATGACGGGACGGACGTTTTTCTGCCGGCAGTTCGTTTGGGCGGAAAGGGCAATCCCAACATGGCTGTGTCGTATACCTCGCGCGGTATGTTTGTGACGCTGCCGGGGAAGAGATCCGGCCAGGCCTGTAAGGTTTGGCGAGAATTTTCACGCGGTACAGATTCGCCTTCCTCCGACGTTTATTTTAAACAGGATTTTGAGTCCGAACGGCAGAATATCTGGCGGTATGGGGATTTCGACGGCGATGGGATTGATGATCTTTATTTTGGTGCTGACGACTGGCGCGATTATGGCTGGGACGACTCTTTTAATGACAAAGGCGAATGGATTGCCGGCCCGCTTCATGGCTATGTTTACTGGGCCAAAAACATTGGTTCGAATGATGAACCTAAATATCTCCCTTCGCATAAAATTGAACCCATCGACACGTATGGATTCCCCACGCCCTGTCTGGTCGACTGGGACGGCGACGGCGATCTTGATATCATCTGCGGCGAATTCCTTGATCGCATTAGCTTTTTTGAAAACACAGGAACGCGAACAAGCCCAGTATATGCCCCAGGACGGTTTCTTGAGGTCAATGGACAGATTATGCATCTTGAACTCGAAATGCCTTTGCTGTCTTCGGTGGACTGGGATCATGACGGAGATCCCGATCTGATCGTCGGCAAGGAAGATGGTCGGGTTGTGTATGTCGAGAATCTCGGCGGCGGGAAAATCGCTACGCCAGTGTATTTTAAGCAACATGCCGACCGGATCAAATGCGGTGCGCTGGTCACACCGGAGTGCGTCGACTGGGACGGCGACGGCGACACAGACATTTTGACTGGGAACACAGCAGGATTCGTGGAGTTCGTTGAAAATCTCGGCGGCGGAACCAACACCATTTGGGCTCACCCCGTGCGCTTAACATCCAAAGGCAAAGCGATCCGGATTATGGCTGGTGAAAGCGGCTCCATCCAGGGTCCGTGTGAAGCCAAGTGGGGATACAGCGTGGTCTGTGCCTCGGACTGGAACGGCGATGGTCTTACCGATCTTCTGCTCAACAGCATCAAGGGACAAATCGTCTGGTATAAAAACATAGGAAAATCCGGTGCGCCGGAACTCGACGGGCCTTTTCCGGTCGAAGTCGCATGGCCCGCAGGCCAGCTTCCGCCTAAGCCAGCATGGAACTGGTGGAATCCAGGCCCGAACGAACTGGTTGTCCAGTGGCGCACCCGGCCTGATGCGATTGATCTGAATTACGACGGTCTAATGGATCTCGTCGCGCTGGACCACGAAGGGTATCTGGCCTGGTATGAACGGCGTGCTGACGGGAAACTCGAACCAGGACAGCGTATTTTTAAAATGGCTGACGGTCAGGAGTGTGTTTTTGATAACAATGCCAACCCCGTTCGTTTTGATCAGAATAAAGATGTCATTAATGATCTGACACAGACCCCGGATGATGGCGAAACATTGTACGTTGCACGTACACACTCGTATGGTGAGCCAAGTCGCAGTTATCTCGTAACCGCGAAAAAGTCGCTGGAAAATCAGAGTTTCGTGGCAGGGAGCACTACCGGTAATCTGCTGCGAGCCAATTGCGGCTGGGCTGGGCGTTCGGGACGCTGCAAATACCGGCTGGTCGACTGGGACGGCGACGGCGACCTCGACTTGCTCGTAAACACTGTGAACATTGGATTTTTTGAAAATATTGGCAGCGACAGGAACTTTATATTCGTTAACCGAGGGAACCTTATCACAGATGTCTTCGCCGGTCATACGACATGTCCGGCGGTGATCGATCTAACTGGCGAAGGCGTACCGGATCTGATCATCGGTGCCGAAGACGGATACTTTTACTATTACCCCCGTACGAAGAACGCCGAGAGTTTGGAGGTAATGACACCTTAAGTTTTTCAGTTCAATGAAATTACTTAGTGGATTGGCGCAGAACCAGACTCCCTTGAAGTGTTATTCGATGGGGAGCGACATCTGGACATTGCAGGCGCAGAAACATGGCACTCACGGCGGCTCGGCCGATGTCTTCGCACGGTTGATGGTATGTTGTTAGCGGAACACTGAGTAGAGAGGCATATTTTACATCGTCAAAACCTGCCACACGAAGTTTCGTGGGAATCGATATGCCAGCATCCAGCAGTTGCCGCATCAGTACGGCTGCGGTGGCGTCATTTGCGCAAATTAGACCACTAGGATGGTGTTGCATGATGGCAGCTACGCAGGAGACATTTTCCTCTTGAGAAATTTCCTGCACAACGAGTGCCTTGGCGCCTACACCAGCTTTCAACAGTGCTTCATGGCATCCCATGATCCGGAGCTGAACTGTGGTTGCGGGGGCGGGCCATGTGGCAAAAACGATTTTCCGACACCCTTGATCGAGCAGGTGTTTAGTTACAACAAATCCAGCCTGAATATTGTCGATGCCAATTAAATCACAGGCTGTTTGGCTCGGCCATGCAACGATATCGCGGTCGAGCAGGATGACCTGAATGCCTGCGGCTTTTAAGCGCTCAATAATTGACAAATTGAATTGTTCCCCATCTGCAATATGCTCCACCGGTATGAAAAATACTCCGTCGGCTTTTTCGCGGATAAATTTAAGGGAAAGCAGTTCGGCTGTTTCGGTTGCGTTACGGGATGTTCCTAGTCCAGTGGGCGGAATGATTTGCCAGTGGCGCTTGCGCCCCTCTTCTTCTATGGCGCTGCATATGGGTTCAAAAATTTCAGTTTGCCCAAAGCGTGGGACCAGGAGGCCTATTTTTTTTCCACGGGTGAGCTCTGATTCGAGCACAATGGTTCCGAATCCGGATCTGCGCTCAATCGCTTTTTGTATACGTAGTTTTTCAAGGGCTTTTGCCACAGTGGGGCGAGATGTTTTAAAACGGGCTGCCAACTCCTGTTCGGTAGGCAGGAATTCACCCTCACCAAAAAGTCCGTCGGCAATTTCCTGCTTTAGTGCGTCGTAGATGATCTGATATTTCTTTTTCATGTATAAAGTAAATACATTGTAAATACATATTACTCAATAATAAAATAAAATAAATATTGATCACGGTTAAAAAACAATTAGTATGTAAAACTATTTAATGGGAGGGAATGGACTTGATGAAAACAAACTGTTTTATTGCCTTGCTGGCCTTGACGGGTGCATTGGCTGGACGTGCTGCCGAAGATATTTTAATCGCCGACTTCGAGGGGGATACCTATGGCTCATGGCAGGTGACTGGTGAGGCGTTTGGACTCGGCCCTGCTCACGCTAATACAGCGTCGATGAAGAATAAGGTGAGCGGGTATCAGGGAAAAGGGTTGGTAAATTCATATTTTACTAGCGATAAACCCATCGGAACGCTGACTTCACCTCCTTTTACGATTGAGCGGAGCTGTATTAATTTTCTGATTGGTGGGGGGAAGCGCGCCAAAGAAACCTGCATCGATCTTCTTGTGGATGGCAAAACGGTGCGCACAACTGTTGGTCTGGCAGTAAAGGACGGTGCAGGGTTCGAAGTAATGATTTGGAACTCATGGGATGTCTCTGAATTTGCAGGCAAGCAGGCGCAAATTCGGATTGTGGACAATTATTCCGGCGGATGGGGCCATATCAATGTGGATCAGATTGTCCAGTCAGACAAGGCATTGACTCAGGACGCCCCTCTGCCGACAGCATCATTTAAAGCTTCTTTGAAGGAAGTACCAAGCTATGCATCCAAAGTCCCTTATTACACATTCGCCGCGACACTTAAAGAGCAACAAGAGCAACTCAAAAAAAATCCGCTTCTATTGCGTTTTGAGGCATCACGGCAACAGATGGTAAACGAGACCCTTCGCCCCGTTTACCATTTTATAAGCCCCGAAAGTTGGCTGAACGATCCCAATGGGCTTTGTTTCTGGCAGGGGCACTGGCACCTTTTTTATCAGGCCTATCCAACCGAGGATCGGCGGCAGCATTGGGGTCATGCGATCAGTGAGGATCTGATACACTGGCGCGATCTACCCCTCGCAATCTATCCTGATCCAGAAAAAGCATGTTTTTCCGGGGCCTGCTATGTTGAAAAAGACCGGGTGATTGCCATGTATCACGGCACGGAAGTCGGCAGTATGGTAGCCGTTTCCAGCGATCCTCTATTGCTTAATTGGGAGAAATTGACAGGTAAGTCCGTAATCCCTTTTCCGAAACCGGGTGAACCCAAACCTCCTTATAATATTTTCGACCCGTTTGTCTGGAAGAAGGGCGACTATTATTATGCGTTAACGGCGGGAAAGCTACCGGACGGTCCCGCCGGACAATTGGTAAGGGCAGAGTTTCTTCACCGTTCAAAAGATTTAATTAGTTGGGAATACCTCCATCCATTTCTAGAAAATGATCGGTATGGAATGATCGGCGATGATGGAGCCTGTCCGTATTTTTGGCCCATTGGAAATAAGGGTAAATACATTCTTCTGCACTTCAGTCATCAGAGTGGCGGGAAATACATGTTGGGTGACTATGATCAGAAACGGGACAAGTTTGTGGTGACTGACGGTGGAAACTTCAATCACGGTTCAGTTCGTCCGGCCGGTGTGCACGCACCTTCAGCCTATCCTGATGGAAAAGGCGGCGTGATTGCTATTTTCAACATGAATCAGCAGAAAATCTCCAATCTATGGAACGGCATCATGACACTCCCGCGCCGACTTACACTAACCGATGATGATAAACTCTATATTGAGCCAGCTGGTGATTATCAGTCATTACGGAATAATCAACAGAGTGTGAAGGAGATTAAATTACCGGCCAATCAAGAGGTTGTTTTGGAAAAAGTCGCAGGAAATGCGTTGGAAATCATCGCGGAGATCGATTTTGGCCAGTCTCCAATGACGGAGTTGAATGTATTGCGATCTTCCGACGGACAAGAAGTTACCCGGATTCAGATATACCATAAAGGCGGCTATCGGATAACCGACGGCTTACGCCCAATGTACGACAACAGCGCGCTTACAATTGACACGGCACGATCCAGTGTTCTTCCGAGTATTAAGCCTCGTGTTCCCGAAACAGCGCAGTTCCCGTTCAAAGAAGGTAAGGCGATAAAACTGCATGTCTTTATAGATAAAAGTGTCGTTGAGGTCTTTGTTGATGGACAGTGCGCTGCCGTACGAGTCTATCCGGGACTGAAAGACAGCATTGGTGTTTCGCTTCGCGCTCAGGGGGGAGATTCCGTGTTGAAATCTCTAGATGCATGGCAAATGAAGACTATTTATTGATGAATTAAGGGAGCATGGGGCTTCTTTAAAAATGGAGGGGGAGCATGAGAAAGTTAGTATGTGTATTCGTGTTTATGTCAATGGCATGCACAGGTCGTGGATCGCTACTGGTTGAAGAAACCTGGAATTACGGAGTTGGTTCTGATTCGTCCACTTGGACCGGTGGGGTTGGATACGTTTCTACTCAGTGGGTTGTTCCCACTACGTTTAATGCAAAGACAACGCTGACGAACGGGTTGACCTTTGGTTCAATGCAGGTTAGCGGAGGTTCCGTACATATTAAAGCCACTGCAGTAGGAACCGGCCTCAGCGGGGTATCGTTTGAGCGTCGGATGAACATTGCCACGGTAAACAGTGGAGATCTCTGGATATCATACCTTGTTAAGTATGACGCGACCAACGGCACTAACCCGTATCATGAATGGATTGAAATCCGTCCGGAATCTACGAAGGCTCCTGGCATGCGCACGGGGGTAGCCGAAGCTCGAGCGGCAATGACGCTTCGCTCAGGAACAGATACAACAATAGGTTCGATCACTAATGTTTCTCTCAAAACAGGGGAAACCTTTCTGTTTGTCTACAAATATGCAGGTTTAGGGGCATCTTCTGGCAGCTCTGCCCTTGGGTGGGGGCTGACGTCCACTGAGTATGATTCGATTGCCAGCGGCGGCATCACGGAAGCCGAGCTCAACGCGGCGGCAAGCCTGAAAGTAGACAACAGTTTTGAGCCAACTAATAGTTTGGTAGGAACAGAAACCTGTCAATTTTATATGATGGGGCGAGGGGATGGGTTGACTCCGGCATTCTATCTGGATGAGTACCGCGTGGGGACATCGTTGACTGATGTAGTGGCAGTTCCTGAGCCGACGACTATCGGAATGCTCGGCGCCGCCGCCGGAGTTATTCTGATATTTCGCAGAATGCGCTTGGTTTAATTAATAGTACGGGCCAGAGCCGGGATCCATGGTTGGGTTCCGGCTTTTGTCTGTCCGGCTCCCATTAAAAAGTTACAAAAACTAAGACAATCGTAAGCGTCCTATAGTCGACCCACTGGTCAGATTTTTATGAGCGGCTATGCTTGTCACCTTATAAACCAAGGAGGCGACGATGTTTCATCATATGAATGCGTAAGTGTTTTAATGAAATGAATACCGCTATGCACACAGCTTGAAGAAGACCCAGAAGACGATGCGCTTTTTCTTTTCACCAACCGTGCCCACAACCGAGTCAACGTACTTTGCTTTGACGATACCGTCTGTTGGGTCTCTACCAAACGTCTGGAGCAGGGAATTTTTGTTTCTGGCAAAAAAATAATCAGATCGTCTTATTTAATGCCGTTTCGATGGCTTTGGCCTGTTTCATAATCGGAGCTGAGGCTTCTTCGGCTTCTTCGGCACTGTAGCGAATCGTCGGGAACTGTACGACGAGTGATGCAATCGGGCGGTTGTTAACGATGACGGGGGCGGCTACCGCCATGACCGTGCTTTCAAATTCGCCAGCATTAAATGCGTAACCTTTTTTGTGTACATCGATTAAAACCTTTCGAAGCGAGGCTTCGTTGTCCACGGTTTTTTCAGTCAGTTTAACAAAAGAAGTTTTTTTAATGTGACGATCGATTTCTTTTTGAGGCAGAAAAGCCAATATAGCCCGTCCGGATGCGGTGATGTGCATGGAAAATTCAGGTTCGGCTTCGATCCCGACTCTCATAATGTGATTTGTGCTGATGTATTTTATATACATATACGTATCCTCTTTTTGAATGGCCAGGAGGACGTTTTCGTTGAATTTTTTGTGCAAAGATTCCATTGGGCCTTTGGCGCAAGGAAGCAGCTTGTGAATCATGTTTTCCCCCGCATTGCGGAAAAGTTCCATGGCTCTGGGGCAGATGAAAAACTTGCGGGTTTGCGGATCGCGCATGAGGAGATCCAGACTCATCAGGGTGTTCAGATAGAGCGTAATGTTTGAGGGCGGTAGCAGCATCTGTTGAGAAAGATCCGACAATCGCATCCCTTCGGGGTTACTGGCTATCGATTCCCAAATGCGTAATCCTTTGGCAAAAGACGGGAGGATGCGCGACTTCTTCATAGATTTTACAGTTTCATATTTAATTATTCTTATAATATATATAGACGATGTTCTTATACAACAGATAAATGCATAGACAAATGCAACTGAGTTGTTGCTGGGTTTTGATCCATGCAGGTAAAATACGGCAAAGCAAAAAAAAAGGGGGGGGCTGCAGGAATAAAACGCTAAGAATATTCGGTACAAAAAAACCCGTCAGGGTTGACGGGTCGATCTGCAAAGAACATTGACAGTGCAACGCTCTTCGGACAGGTGTATCCGTTTATCGGATATACTGTCGAATCATCAGTATAATTGCGGCTGCAAAACCAAACAGTCCGATCGTTGCCGGTTCAGGAATAACCGTGACATCGGTGAGAGTGGTGCCGATTTTCACTTCGTCAATTAGACCCGAGCCGATGCCGCTCCAGAAGAAAAGGTATTGTTGGTTTGGCAGAAATTGAACGTTGTTCGTGTCGATCCTTGATGCTTGCAAAAAGGCGACCGAATTCAGTTCGGCCTCGGTGATGCCTCCTGCAGCAATGCTGTCAAATGCCGTCGCATTAATGGCCCAAATTGATGCGGATGAGTTTGTTGTTCCCAATCCGGTAAACTTGTTGATGATCATAAACGTTCCGTTGTTCATTAAGGTGTTAGAATTGTCAGAACCGTATGTACCGCTGACGGCCGTTTGTATCCCAATTCCAGCATTAGAATTCGGGCCTGATCGTAAGCCGAGTTCAAGGGTGCGCCATTGGATATAACTTGGATCTGTGGCTGACGTTCCGCTAAACAGATAGCTTAAGTACATCTCGCCGGAGGATATGCTCGCCGTTGATGTATACATTGTCAGGTTTCTGGTGGCGTTAGTGCCGCTGTTTAAATAAAGTGCTTTACTTCCGGTTGAGTAGGTGCCGAACGAACTTGAGTTTGTCACCGTGGTGGTGAACAGAATAACACTGCTTCTACCCCAGTTGGTAATTCCTGTACCCAGTGCAGATCCTGTGTTGTTTGATACGATACTTCCGAGGGTCATATCCTCGAAGTCTTCGTAGATGAGCAATGTTGCGCCAGCCATGCTGGTCAGCAGGATGCATGATATGAATGTCACTATTTTTTTCATCGGTTCGTTCTCCTTTGTGTTTGTTGCATTGTTAGCTCTTACGCACCTCAACTGCCGCTGTGGCGTTTGTACGATGTGTAAATTGTATCTATAGTTTGTATAAATATCGCACACCCTGCAGCTTTGCAAGCAGTATTTTTTAAAATTACAGGAAGGGCGAGAGGAAGAGACGGCGTGGATCGAAATATCCGTGCGATTTGTTTTACCGATAATTTTCTTGTGTGTGTGTGAAGGTGTGAGTATAACCACAATGAATAAATAAAATTTATACATTGTGAAAATTTAACGGTTCGGCAACAAACAACACAACAGGGGCGGACAGCGAAATTCAAATCATGCATGATGACAAAACGATTGAGATGAACTTGATGAGAATGGTCATCAGGCGGCGCATGTATGGAATTCGGTAGCGGAATTCTCGAACAGAACGTGTTGATGGATGGGGAGTATGTTCATCGGGGCTCGCGGGAACGACTGATAGGCCTGACTCCCACTTTGGATCGAATTGCTGAGTTTTCGCTGGAACGTGGCGTTCAGGCGGGCATGCCTCCATTTTTTCTTTGCCATGCGAAAGACGACACCGCAGTTCCGGTGGAGAACAGTGTGCTGTTGGCGGATTCATTACGTGCGAACGGTGTTCCCGTAGAGCTTTTTCTAGCAGAAACCGGCGGCCACGGTTTTTCTCTTGGGCGGACTACGGATTCATCCCGCTGGCCGGTGCTTTTTACTTCATGGCTTGATCAGTTGCCGTAATGTTTTGACATCGGGACGGATGTTGTTTGCCGGTTATAGATATGGTTTTGACGGATAATGACTCTTAAAAGGAAAATAGAATGATTGGCGGATATAAAAAAATAAAAGGGGTTGTCCCCCCCATGATCACCCCCTTGAAATCACAGGATGAACTGGATGTCGCGGGTTTAGAGCGTCTAGTTGAGCACATTCTGGGCGGAGGAGTGCACGGACTTTTTCTACTGGGAACGACGGGGGAGGGCCCCAGCCTCAGTTACCGACTGAGACGGGAACTTCTCGAACGAACCTGTAAACTGGTTGACGGACGGGTGCCGGTGCTTGCCTGCATCACGGACACATCCTTTACGGAGTCTGTCAATTTGGCGGACTATGCCGCCGATTGCGGATGCAATGCCGTCGTGGCGTCTGCTCCCTATTATTTTGTACCCGATCAGCCGGAACTGAAGGAATATGTAGAGCATCTCGTAAAGAAAATGCCCCTGCCTCTTTATCTATACAATATGCCGGGTCTGACCAAAGTCAGTTTTGGTGCGGCACTGGTTCGACACGCGATGGATGTGCCCGGCATTGTGGGTCTTAAAGACAGCTCCTGTTCTATGCTCTATTTTCATGAAATCCGAGCGCTGATCAACGGCCGGGAGGATTTCGGTTTGCTGGTGGGTCCTGAGGAAATGCTCGGTGAAACGGTGCTGCTGGGCGGCGATGGCGGAATTAACGGCGGGGCAAATCTTTTTCCGGCGCTTTATGTGGAGCTTTATAAGGCGGCCGCCGCCCGGAATATCGAAAGAATATGGGCACTGCATTGTCTGGTGATCGAAGTGTCCCGTACAATGTATCACGTCGGGCGGCATGCATCCGCACTGATTAAGGGGCTCAAATGCGCATTGTCTCTTGAAGGAATCTGCGATGATGTAATGGCCGAACCGTTTGCACGCTTTCAGGCTCCGCAACGGCAGCAGATTGCCAATCATCTCGATAAGCTTAAGCCGATCATATCCGATGCGTTAAATCATAAATAACCGGAGTTCATATGACACACTTTTTTACCTTGCTGGACTGGATTGTTTTGGTTGCGTATTTCCTTGGTACTATGGCTATAGGCTTTTATTTTATGCGCCGAAGCAGTGCCTCTACAGAAGCTTATACTGCGGCAAAACAATCGATTCCCGGCTGGGCTTGTGGCCTGTCCGTTTTTGCAACCTATCTGAGCAGCGTGAGCTTTTTGGGGCTTCCCGGTAAAGCGTATGCCAGCAACTGGAACTCATTTGTATTTAGCCTTTCATTACCGATTGCCACCTTGGTGGCCATCCGCTGGTTCATGCCGTTTTATAGACGTACTGGCGAAGTTTCGGCTTATGCGCATCTGGAACACCGCTTCGGAACCTGGGCGAGAACGTATGCCAGTTCCTTTTATCTGCTGACTCAGCTAGCACGCATAGGCGCTGTACTGTATCTGATGGCTCTGCCGCTGACGATGCTACTGGGCTGGGACATCCGGACGGTAATTCTGGTGGTGGGTGTTTCAGTTACGGTTTACAGCTTTGTCGGCGGCGTGATGGCGGTTATCTGGTCCGATGTCATGCAGGCGATGGTGCTGATGGGCGGTGCGTTACTTTGTTCGATTTTGATGTTTTTCAAGATGCAGGAGGGGCCGGGACAGATTTTCCGCATGGCGGCGGAAGCCGATAAGTTTAGTTTAGGAAGTTTCGGTCCATCACTTTCTACGCCCACGTTCTGGGTGGTGTTGGTCTATGGTGTATTTATTAATTTGCAGAACTTCGGGATCGATCAGAGTTTTGTTCAGCGCTACATCGCCGTCGGCTCGCAAAAGGCCGCCCGCACGACGGTTTGGATTGGCGGATTGCTTTATATTCCGGTTTCTCTGGTTTTGTTTTTTATCGGAACCCAGCTTTTCGCGTTTTACCACGCAAATCCGAGTGATCTTGTCGAAGTCCGCACGATGGTTGCACAGAGTCAGCTGGTTCAAAAGGGCGCCGACTCCGGTGCCCTTGAATTTGCGGAGAAAGTTGCAGCCGTCGCCGCAACCCTTACGGATAAAGACATTGGCGACAAAGTATTTCCTCATTTCATCGGAAAGCACCTCCCGCCCGGTATGACCGGTCTAGTCATTGTGGCCATCATGGCGGCCGCGATGAGCACCTTGGCCTCCAGTTTGAATTCATCGGCTACTCTGATAATGCGCGACTGGTATCAGCGCTTCATTCATCCCAATGCCACAGAGCGTCAGTCCATGTTTGTGCTCTACGGTTCTACTGTTGTTTGGGGGCTGCTGGGTACCGGTGTGGCTTTGTTGCTGATTAATATCAGTAGCGCACTGGATGCATGGTGGACCCTCTCCGGTATTTTCGGTGGCGGAATGCTTGGGCTGTTTCTGCTGGGAGTGATCAGCCGACGGGCAGACAAACCGGTAGCAGTTACGTCTGTGATCCTTGGATTGCTTGTCATTGCATGGATGACCTTCTCTCCGATGCTGGATCAACCGAACCTTGCCGGACTAAAAAGCCATTTCCACGCCTTTCTTATACCAGTCTTTGGCACGCTCACCATCCTGTTGAGTGGATTGCTACTTAGTCGGTTTAAAAAAGTAAAAGCGTAAAGCAGCCTTTCGTCACGAGTGCAAATTACACACTCTTCCGGCAAAGAGGATCGTGCCGGACGCGTTGTGCCGGATGAAGAAGATGAAGGGATGGTCGGCGCGGAATAGTTTGGGCGGCATGGGCATGGACGTCGCGCGCATGATAAGGCCGGTTGCCGCCGCGGCTTCAATGCCTTCTTCATCTACCTGTACAAAGGCCTTATGCACTACGTCTGAGATGACCAAGCGTTCTGTGCTAATCCCAGAAAAATCGGCCAGCATCGGATTGAAGGCATCGGTTATGCCCAGCGCGGTAAGAACACCGGTAAGGCTGACGGACTGCGATTCGATTTTAAAGCGCGGCAGATTTACTGTAACTTCTTCTCGGCGCAACTCGCCAACCCACGTGGTTAGCGCATCAGCGGAAAGGCCTTCTTCAATACGGGCGAGTCCATCCCGTTCCTTCGGCAGAATGATCAGCATGGAAACCTCTTCACCCTGATAGGGCAGATCCAAGCATTGGAAACTTTCGTTTTCCATGTAACTAAAACGCTCCGGCTTGGCGGTCATCATGGATATGGATATACTGGTATCTGCTGCCGTCCAGAAGAGTTCCTCAGCGGTTCTGCTTTTATCGAACGCATGCAACCAGTCGCCTTTGAAATAGATGGCATTGACGAGAATCAGGCGGGTTGCGGGTGTTACAGTCCCCGGCAGTAAAAGATTTTTAATTTTATCGCAGGTTTTCTCTTCGACCCAGCGGTTAACGTTTTCACGCTCAACGTCCGGCTGTCCGGAAAAATCAGCCGAACGAATTCCCGCGCCATACTTTTCCTGCACAGCCGTCTGATATTTTGCAAGGATTGGAAACTTTTTATCCACCCACAGCGCATTGGCGTTTTCCAGCGTTACGTTCGTTCCAATCTTTGGAAAAGCTGGTGTTTCGGGCAGGAGCAGGCTCATTTGTCGCAGGGTGTTGCTGGCGGAGCCTTCACGAACCATAGCCAGTGCCGACTCAATGCTAGCCGGTGAGAAAAATAGGTTACCATCTGTTGTGTGTAGCTGACCGTATAACTTGAACGCAAAGTCATTGCCGCGTGTGGTTAGCGCCAGCAGCACGGTCGCTAGAATTATTTTCTTCATTTTATATCTCCGAGGCAATCACCGTTGCCAGTTTACAGGCTTCGAGGTAACGCGGAATCTCTACGTATTCATTCAGATCGTGAGCATGGAAATTCCCCGCATCGAATGTG
>JBBQSL010000073.1:0-15134 GCA_038213895.1 Kiritimatiellales bacterium
GTATGGTGCGCCCAAACCGGGATAGAATTGGATTGGAGTGGCCTGTGGAAGTGGATGAAACGCTTATAGGTGGTCGGACTCGAGGTAAAGGCCGTGGCGTTCATAAAAAAGTGCTCGTTGTTGGTGCTCTCGAGATACGTACACGCTCCACTGATAGCAAAAGAAAGGCTCTTTATGCAGGGCGGTTGCGCCTTTGTCATATTGCAAACCGAGAAGCCAAAACCCTTATAGGGTTTGTGGGTGACAACGTGCGAAAAGGGGGATCAAACCGTTTGCAGTTCGTCGGCCAGCTGATGAAAGAACGACTGGCTCCAGACCGAAACGGAATCTTTATCGCGTAAAAACAGAGCAACATCCTTAACCGCAAGATCCACATTGAGCGACTCGATTTTTTCTCTCAGCATTCCCATAAAACATTCCGGGGTTAACGCCTTATCATCGTTCCAGCTCCCGCTCTGGCGCATCCGCTCTTCAAGGTGCGCCAGATTTAATCTCGTCCCCCGTGAGGAATACCAAGCCCAGTCATACCAGTCCCTCCCCTTGATACGATTTTTCCAGTTCCGGAAAAGCAACGCATGCATTTTTCCAGCGAATAAAAACTCCTCTTTATAAAGCCTCACAGCAAAGGGAATCGGTGCGGTCAAAAAGCGGACTTCGGTCTCAAATCCACCCGGCGGCTCGGTATCGATCTCCAACTTGATCCGGAGCATCTGGTTCCGGTGCGCCAAACCGGTAATTTCCGGCGGCGCGTTTACGGTGATCATCTGCTGGAGTGTCCCGGCCTTCAAAAAAGCCGACTCAATCGCGGTATCGGCGGTCTTTTTTTTCAACTCAACCGAAACGGGGAACCCCCAGGACTCCAGCTCATTTTCGATGCACCGGCAGAACGGTGAAAAATCAAATCCGGGACCCGGCTTCAACAACGAAAAATCCAAATCCTCTGAATACCGATTCATTCCATAAACAATGCGAAGAGCTGTCCCCCCGTAAAAAGCGGCATGTTCAAAGAACTTTCCTCGCCATAGCCCCAGCAGCGCGAGTTCCTGAAAAATCTCGCGCAATGCATTCTCATAGTCTCCGCGACTTTCAAGCGGATACTTTTCGAGCATTTGTTCAATCATTGTATTCATAAGCGCCCCTTCATCTGTGAAAGCAGTTTCGCACAAAACGCGACTTTCTTTGATCCCAATGCCGCCGCGAGCCTTCCCATGAAGTCGGAATCCATCTCCATAAACCCGGATTCATCCAGACGTAAATCATCAAACAGGTATTCGCGCATAACCGCCAATCCGGACAACGAGCCGCGACGGTCGCTACGGATTTTATCCGCCAGTGCCCGCTCCGGCGAAGCGATCAGAAACGGTGTGCGCCCCTCGGAAACCCTGACAACACCGAGCGAAAAAGAATTCTTGCGGGTCGAGCAATACACAAACCGGCCAATTGGCGTATCGAATTCCCGGCTTCTGCCAGTCGTTACAGACAGCATAGACTCCACCCGTTCAGGAATCAGACCGTAAAAAGACAAAGCGGACTCGAACGAAATAAATGACGGCCCGTACATCAGGTTTGCCAAAAGCTCCCTCGAAAAAGGTTCGCGCCGCTCCTCTTCGCCGAAGATATAAAGCCCCTTCTTTATTCGGATAATCGTTCCATCCCGCAAAAGCCGCGTAACGCAATCACGTGGACTCGCGTAGCCCGACAGCGCACCCGAAAGAGCCTGATAATCAAACTCCTCCCTACCTATCCTGTTCCTCAGCCCCTTCATAAGCACCTTTTAATCATAGTATGTCGCATTATTCAAGACATACAATGATAAATTTTACTATCTAAATTCAGAGCGTCTGCCCTCCCAATGAACCCTCACCGAAACACAAAACGACTTCCGGAGTTTGCCATTGAAAAACAGGGATTCTTATGACAATTTGCCCCAATGGAAACTCCCAAACTATTAGGTCATCCGATCACCCGGTCGACCCAAATCTCGCTGGCGGATCAAATTCACGATATTTTATGTGAAGAAATTCACGCCGGTCGCTGGGTGGTCAATGAAAAACTGCCCAGTATGATGACGATTGCCGACCAGTGCGGTGTCAGCCGCATGCCTGTCCAACAGGCCATTGAGCGCCTCGGCGAGGAAGGCTATGTGCGGCAAGAAAACCGTTCCGGTATCTATCTGGCCTCCAAAATGCCGGAAGGCCGCGAACCGCTGGGCATTATTGGCATCGTCCTGCTGTCCGACCCGCAGGATGAACGCGAAATGGAGCATCTGGCCTATGAACAATTACTGGTTCACCGCTTCATCAAAGAAGCCGCTGATCGCAACTACCAGACCCGCGTCTTTTATGCCAATAAAAATCAGAACTGGGACGAAATCAATCGGCCCGGCTTGGTTTTTGACGGGAACGTGAAAGGTATCGTCTCGCTCGTTCCCTTTAAACGCCCCGCGAACGGGTTCCTTGAAACCGATCGCATTCCCCTCGTTTTCTGGTGCGAACCCGATCATCGTTGCGCCCCCTGCGTAGCCAGTGATTACGAAATGGCCTTTTACGAGCTGACCGGTGAACTCATCAAACTCGGTCATAAAAACATTACGCCGCTCGCCTGCCCGACCATCCCGCGCTCGCTGGTCAAAACCTATTTGAGCGGCTATCGCAAAGCCATGCGGGAATATAACCTGCCTCTGCAGGAAGAGGGTTTTGGAGCCAGCGTACAAATTGGGATCCGTGATACCTCGGCTATTCAAAAGTTTTTCAGATCCCACCCGGGTATCTCTGCATTCGCCTGTATGTCGAAAGAGCGTTCTGAACAGGCTCTCCACACCCTGACCTCTATGGGTATTCAAATTCCCAAAGAAATCAGCGTAACCGGAACCAATCCCCCGAAAAACTCCGTGGCGGGTCTAAAAATAAGCGGCGCGGGCTTTTCACCCGAAAATGAAATCCAAACCTGTTTTGATCTTCTACGAGAACAAAGTATTAACCGATGCTGGAAAATCGGTACAATTTTGATGGCTCCGTTCATCGTGAAGGGCGAAACGCTAGCTCCTCCAAAAAAATAAACCTATACCGAAATTGACCTGGCTGCTTTTTTTACCTAGTTTGTATTACTATTTGTAATTTAATATGAAAAAAGCACAGATGAAGTCTTCAGCGACTAAAACACCCCGCCCGGCCCACTTCGTTTCATTTCCTAAAAAAATAGTATGGGGTCTGGGAGAGGCCTGACCGTAGATATGGTGAACGCCCTGTGGGTGCTGGCTATGCCGATCTTTTCCATCGGGCTCGGCATCAAGGCCGCCTGAATCGGCGTGGCTCTGGCGATTCCTCGCATCTGGAATGCCATCTCCGACCCGCTCATGGGGCACATCAGTGACAACACCCGCTCGCGCTGGGGTCGCCGGCGCCCCTCCCCTACATCTTCTTTGGTGCCATCGGTCTCGGACTCTCCTTCGCCCTGCTCTGGATGCCGTCAAGTAGATGGAGCGCACCGGTTCTGCTCGGATGGTTCATCGTCATTAGCCTGCTCTTTTTCACCTTCCTCACCATGTGGCAGATTCCCTGGACCGCCATGGGGCTGGAGCTGACCCCCGATGTGAAAGAGCGCAACACCGTACAGGCCGTGCGCAGCTGGTTTTCGACCGGCGCAGCCTTCATCATCCCAGCCATCATGCCGTTGGCGTTCTTTCTGGGCAAAGGCGATGAAGTGGCCGGCGTCCGCTGGGTCGGCATGATCGTCGGCGGCGTGATGACGCTCACCGCCATTCTCTCCGCCATCTTTTGTAAAGAAGTTATTCAAACGGAAGCGATGCCAAAAATTCCGTTCCTCGAATCCGCCAAATACACCTTTAAAGACCGGCGGTTCCTGAGTCTGTGCGCCTATGTCGCTCTCTTCTGCGGCGGCATCCTGCTCGTCAGTCAGATGGGCTACTACATTAACGTCTTCTATGTTTACGGCACACTGCCGTTGCAAGAAGCCAAAGAAGCGGCCTCCAACGTGATGTTCTGGGGCGGCATTAGCGGTGCGGTCAGCAATTTGATCGCCGTGCCAATTATCGCCTGGATAGCTAACCGGCTCGGCAAAAAACCGACCTTGCTTCTGGGCATAGTCATCGTGGCGTTCGGCCAGCTGATCAAATGGTTTTTCTTTATCCCCGAGCATCCCTACCTGCAGGCCTGGCTCTCACTCATCATCTATCCCGGCATCGTCCTGACCTGGACGCTAATTCCCTCCATGATCGCCGACATCTGCGACTTCGACGAACTCGAAACAGGACAGCGGCGCGAAGGTATATACTCCGCCACCTTCTCGTGGCTACTCAAAGTCGGCAGCACCATCGCCAGGGCTCTTAGTGGCTGGTTAATCAACGTCGCGGGCATCGTGGACTCCGCCGAACTACAAACCCCGGAAGCCATCCGGAGTATGCGCATCCTCTTCACCGCATTGCCCACCATCTTCGTCATCATCGGCGGACTCTTTATCATCAGTTATCCGATTACCGAAAAAGATGCCGAACGGGTTAAAGAACAACTCGCCGCACGCCATGCCACAGACAACAGTCCCGATTAACAAAAATCTGTACCCCCTAAGATCAGGTCACTATACTGCCGCCTGATGAAAATGATTTATATTCATATAGCGTGCGCCGTACTGGTCGTTTCGACGCTGGCTAGTGAGCCAAAGATTACCTGCGAACCGCGCGAATTGCACGGATTACCGGGCAAACCGCTACGCGTTGAACTGACCGTGGAAACCGACCGCGTAGCGCCAATGCAACTGCGTATTCCGTCCGTCAGCAATCTTGTCCTATGTACGGTCGAAAAAATTCCGATCCGGCGCACACCCGAAGGCCACTATATTCAGAAACGCATCATCATCTGGCAGGGTGTCGAAGCGGGATCGTCCACGATCACCAACATGACCGTCGTTTTCCAACCATTGGAAAATGTAGACGCGGTGTCCTCACCGCGTTTCCAAGGTTTGAAAAAAACGTGTCCAGACATTGAAATCACGATCAATGAAGTAACTCCCGCAGAACCGCCCCCGCCCTCAACCGGATCAAATGAAACCAGAGCCTAATGCAATTTGCTTTTCCATGGGTTTTACTGCTTCTGCCGCTCGCCTTTCTGTTTCTGCGTAGGCCGAAGCTGAATGCCATTGCCGTATCAAGTCTGGCGGGCTGGCAGAGCGCGGCAACACCACGCCGGGTGAAGTGGCTGCCCGTCCTGCGACTTCTTCGAACTGTAGCACTGACACTATTGATCATCGCACTGGCTGGACCGCGAGCCGGACAACCGGTCAGCGAAGAGATCCATAATGGAATAGCCATCAATCTACTGGTCGATATTTCCAGTAGCATGGATCGCAATATCACCGGTTCCGGTGCAGAAAAGACCAGCCGATTAGATGCCGTCAAAAAAGTGGTCGAGTCGTTCATCGCCAGCCGTTCGGATGATTTAATCGGGTTGATCACCTTCGCACGCTATGCCGATACGCTGAGTCCACTCACCTTCGGACACGACGCGCTGACGCAACTGGTACAGCAGATTAAAATTCAGGATCGTCCAAACGAAGATGGCACCGCTTACGGCGATGCCCTTTCAATCGCCTGCGCCGGACTTCAGCAAATGGAAGAATGGAATGCCAAAAAGGAAGTTCTGGCCTCCGATCCTGCAACACAAATTCAAAGCAAGATCATCGTTCTGTTGACCGACGGCGAAAACAACTGCGGACTGCATCTGCCGCAGGAAGCCGCCGGATTTGCCAGACAGTGGGGCATTCGGGTTTATGCCATCAGCCTCGGCGACCGCTCTGCGGCATCGTCCGCGAACGAGTCGCCGGAATCCACCGACGCCGAAAAACTGCTAGAACGTATCGCCAAAGAAACCGGCGCGGCCTACTGGAAAATTTATGACACCGATGCCTTGATGGCTGTTTATGAAGAAATAGACCGGCTGGAAAAAAACGAAATCAAAAGCGTAACCTTTATACACACCGAGTACACTAGTATCTTTTCGTTCTTCGCGTTGCCGGCGTTGCTGTTCCTCCTGATTGAACAGCTGCTGGCCGCGACCATCCTACGCGTTGCCGAGGAAGAAACGCAGCAGAGCTGCTTGAATGATGAAAATCGAACAACGAATGTAAAATGATGATCTTCAAAACCCCAGAAATGCTGTTGCTATTGGCAGTTATTCCAATCTTTGGAAAACTGCTGGCGCGGTCGCGCCGGTTGCAGCGCCGCGCCACCGAAGAACTGCGCGGCCTAGACGACCGTTCAAAAAAACGGAAAAACCGCGCCGACCGTTTGCGACTCAGCGCACTGGCACTAATCGTTTTTGCACTGGCTCGGCCCGCCTGGAATCCGCACCCGAAGCCGGTCGTCTTCAGCAGCCGCGATCTGGTCGTCGCGCTGGATATTTCGCGCAGTATGCTAGCCGCCGATGTTTTTCCGACGCGGCTCGATGCAGCCAGAATTTCTCTGCTTGAAAATCTGGATGCACTACGCGGGCAACGGATCGGACTGATCACATTCGCCGGATCCGCTTCGGTGCGCGTACCACTAACACTCGACCATCATTTTGTGCGCTACATACTTGAGCGTATCAGCCCAGCCGATGCCGATGTCGGCAGCACTTCAATTCAGGCGGCCATTGAAAAGGCGATTGATGTGGTACTGCCAGAGTCGGACAAGGGACGGCAGGATTTAATTATCTTCACCGACGGCGACGACCTCCTCAGCAATATTGAAAAAACAGCAGAGCAACTGCGCGACTGCGGAGCGCGGGTTCTACTAATCGGTCTGGGCGATCCCGTTGAAGGTGCGCGCATTCCGGACATCACCAACACCAACGCATGGATGCAATACAAAGGTTCGAATGTAATTACGCGGCTCAATGATGAAACGTTAAAAAAGCTCGCGGCCGAGAGTCCGAACGTTACCTATTATCCGGCCCGCAATCGTCCGTTTGATTTACTTTCGCTTTATCAGAAAATTATTGCTGACACGGCGACGCTGTCCATCGCCGGAAAAACCGAAATGGTTTATACTGAAGGCTGGCCGTTCTTTATCGCCGCCGCCCTGCTGTTCTGGATGCTGACCGAACGGTCTTTTCTTCTGCGCCGCATCCCCTTTCTCCTAATTCCTCTGCTGATGCTATTTAGCGGATGCCGCAAAGATATCCAATCGCCGGAAAAAACAACTTTCGCACAGCACTACAATCAGGGTTGCGAATTATGGAAGACTTCCGCTGCACTGATTGAAAGTGACCCGCGCGCCGCGCTTCCTCAGCTGGAATCAGCCCGCGCCGAATTTTTGCGCGCCGCGCTGGTTATTCCGGGGGAACTAAAAACAGCCCAACAAATCGCCGGGTTGAGTGCACAAATACGCATCGTTACCGCAAAAATTGAAGAGCTAAACAAGGCGGAACAGGCGCAACAGAAAAAAATCGAAGAAGCGATTAAGCAATTGCAGGAACTGGCCCAACGTGAGGCCAAACTCGCACAACAGAGCCAGCAGATTCTAACCAAGCGTCCGCCAGTTCCGCCCGAACAGCAGGCGACGGTTGCCGCCGAAAGTTTGATTGAACAGGAATCTGTTCGCAAAGGAACCGGAGAAGTTCTGGATATCATTGAGCCTTATCAAAAGATGATTCAGAAAATGATGAAGACGATGTATGGCGAAACAGAAACACCGCCACCGACCGAGTTTGATCAGGCGGTTGATCTACTTGCCGTTGCGGTAGAATCGCAGCACACCGCCATAAAAAACCTCGTTCCGGAAGCGACCAGTTGGCCGCAGGCAAATCCAGCACTGCGGATCGCCAGTAGTAAAATGAATCAAGCACTGGAGGCTCTTTCCGACCAGTCCGCTGGAAAGAAGTCAGAAAAGAGCGACGAATCCTCCGATCAAAATAACTGGGACTTCGATGAAAATGCGGAGTGGTCACAATCAGATGCCGACAGCAATCTGTCTATGCCGATGAGTTCGCAAAATTTTAAAACCGCGCTCGAGAACAAGGCCTTACCTGCGCCGAATTACACGATGGAAGACATCCGGACGGAGGAAGCTGCCAATCAGGCCCAGCGCGCACAACAGAAGGCCGCACGGGCTGGATCTAACGTGGAGAAGAATTGGTAATGAAGCTGCGCGTTATTAGTTATTGGTTATTGGTTATTGGGGCCTTCGCAGGAACGGCTCTGGGAGAGCTTACAGTCAGCTTGAAGCCGGAGGTGGAGAGTCGGTTTATTTATGAACCGTTCACACTGCTTCTTGAAACCGGCGCGAACGCGCAAGAACCGGAGATCCCTTCAGGAAACGGATTCTCCGTAACCAGAATTACAAAAAATGAAAAAGGCTTCCGGATCGAACTGACACCGGAACAGGCCGGTATCCTGAATGTTCCGCCGTTTTCCGTACAGGCCGGTGACGAAACCGTCCAGACTCTGCCGCTCCGACTCCCCGTCTCCGCGCCGCGCGTCGCCAACGAAATGAGCCTTTCAGTTGCCGTCAGCTCAACCAATCTCTACGTGGATGAACCAGTTGAACTGACCGTCACGTGGAGCAGCCGCACTCCGTTCACACGTTGCAACGAAGTACAAATGGAACTGCCAATCCTGCGCAATACCAACTGGGAAGTTTACCCACTCGATCCCGGTGTACCCGAAGCGCAACGGCTTGGCATACCCGTCAACAGCCGCCGGGTCATCGCACGGCAAGCCAATACAAACTCAGCAGGCGATCAGCTGATTTTCTCGTACAAACTGGTTCCACGCGCCGCCGGAAACTTTAAATCGGCTCCGATGCAAATGAGCTGTGCCTTGCTTAGTTCCAGCGGCTCAGCCAACCGCTACCCAAGCTACTTCGACAACAATTTCTTCACCACACCCGACAACAAAGCGCGCTTTGAGCGCATTTATCTTTCCGTCCCGATCCCGGAACTGACGGTTCGCCCGCTGCCGACCGACGGACGTACCGTGTATTACAGCGGCATAGCCGGATTATGCACCGCCACATCTTCGATCACACCAGTCAGCGCGGTTGTCGGTCAGCCGATGCTGTTGACCATTTCGCTAACCAACGTTCCGTTCGGCCCAGCCGTCAAACTGTTACCGAAGATTTCACTAGCAGGCTTCACTCCTGAATTCCAAATTTCCAGCACACCGCTGAACGAAAGCTCCGCGTTAAATGCGCGTTCGTTCACCTACATTTTGCGTCCACTACGCAGCGGCAGCGACCAGATTCCGGCGATCACACTGCAACACTTTGATCCACAAAGTAAAAAATACGAAACCGTAAGAACCGCGCCGCTACCGATTGAGGTAAAACCCGACGGGGAAAGCACCATCTACAACTCCACGCAGAAAAAAACCGACGACCTAAAAACACCTTTAAATGGAATCAAAAACAACTGGAAAGAAAGCGTCATTCAGATGAACACCTACCAAACTGCCGAATTCTTCGCCCGCCAATGGTGGATTTTCCTGCTACTACCGCCCCTGATCTGGCTGGCCGCCCGCCCGCTAATTCGCCACCTCGAACGCTGCCGCACCGACGCGGCCTACGCCCGCGCCGCAAAAGCGTTACGAAATTTCCGTCGCGCCGTCGCCTCCAACGAAGAAGCCGCCTGGAAAAACTATCTGGCCGATCAGCTCAACCTCAACGCCGACGCCGTAACCTTCGAAACCATTGAGCGCGAACTCGAAAAACAAAACGTCAGCCCGGAACTGATCCGAAGCATCCGCGACCGCTTTGCACGACAGGACACGGAATACTACGCTCCGCAAGGCACGTCGCCGCGCAAAGCACCCTCCGCCAAAGAACTCGTCCGCCAGATTGAAAAAACCACCCGCTCTAAGGTAGGGCGCGACCGCCGGGCACGCCGTGGACAGCTCGGCGAGCTGTCCCTACCAAACATTTTGCTACTGATCTGCCTGCTACCCGCCTTCAACAGCGATGCCGCCACACCGGAACAAACCTTCGAACAGGCGATACAACTCCGCGCTGAAAAGCCGGACGAGGCCACCCCACTCTTCACCGAAGCCGCGCTCGGTTTTGAGCCGCAGAAGCAGTTTCTCAACGCTGGCAACAGCTGGTTCTTTGCCGGAGAAAGCGGACGCGCACTCGCCAACTATCTCGCCGCCGAAAGCCGCAACCCGTTCAACCGGCAGATTCGCGAAAGCATCGCCTTCATCCGCGCCCAGTGCACCGACGTTTTCCAAACATCAGACACTCCCGGCGTAAAAATTTCTGGTTTCTGGAAACAATTCGGGCGCTGGAGTCCGGCGATCCGTAGCGCACTGCTGATCTGCATTTATCTAACTGGCTGGATGGTTTACATCGCAGCCCGTTTTATCGGCAAAACCATTCCGCGCTATGTCTGGCTAATTATAGGCTTTGCCGCGCTGATTCCGGCAATTTCTTTACTAACTTCAATTTTCCAACCTTTGGAAGGCGTGGTAATTCAGTCCGCCGAAGCGCGCCTAGGGCCGGGCTACGCCTACGATGCGGCCTACGACAGTCCACTACACGAAGGAACCGAACTCCAGACCTTGGAAACACGGGACGGCTGGGTTCATGCCCGCATGCCTGACAAATCAGAAGCCTGGATCCCTGAATCCGCCTGCACATCGGTTCAATAGTTTTTACCGCAGCCACTTAAATATTGCCTCGAAGTTTTCTTCGTAATGCACACAGAGTGATTTTGTCCCGCTGTCGATGATATTGCCGCCGCGGATGCCAATCGGGGCGAAACCCGCCAGCAGAATCGAAACAACCCCTGCCCCGCTGTCTTCGCAATGCCGACCACCGAATGACGCTCTTCAAACGGGATGCCAAGGCCGACGCGGGCGGTTTCGGCATAGAAACCTATACTCCGGGATTCTACCCCGTATCCGCTCGACTTCGCATACGCGACTCATCCAGTATTACGCTCATAATATGAAGCCAAAAGTATAAAGTGCCTCCATTCTCTGTGCCTCAGCGAGGAATCGCCCCTATCCCAACCACTCTCGAACCGGAATATCAAATCCGGTGCCGTGCTGGTAATTGTAGGTGGCGGTGCGGAGCGCTTCGCCGACAGCGGCGAGGTCGTAGTCAAACTGTCCGTCGAACGGGATTTCGTTACGGGCGAATCCTCCGGAATTTTCCGGCAGCAATTTAATTCCAAACCGTTCCGGTTCGCGGGCGATTTCACTGTGTGCCGTCAACGCGAAATGGTGCCAATAGGCAGAGTGCAATACGCCAGATTCCATCAGGCGGCGCACAGTTTCCAACCCTTGGAAGGTTTCATCCAGCGTCTGGGTCGGAAAGCCGTACATTAGGTAAGCGTGCGTCATGATTCCGGCATTAGAAAAATTCGCGAGCACTTCTTCCGCTCCGGCGACGGTGATGCCTTTGCGCATGCGCTGAAGCGTGCGATCACAGCAGGTTTCGAGTCCGCCAGTGACGGCGAGGCATCCGGCGGCGACCATTTTTTTGATTAAGGAACCCACCCCGCCCTGCGGGCACTTCTCTGGTGGAGGGGATTCTAAAAATTCCCCTCCATCGGAGGGGTGGACAGAGCAGAGCGATGGACGGGGTGGGTTCTTCAATAGCGCAACAGAAAACCATTTTTCAAAGCGGATGTTACCCCACCATTCCACCTTCAGTCCGCGCCGCAGGATTTCATCGCACAGGCCGTCGATCAACGCGGGCGACAAGGCTTCGTCGACAAAATGAAATCCATTGAAACCGGTTGCGGCGATGGTTGCTTCCATCCAGTCGCAGACGGTGGACGGGCGCGCCGGATCGTAACGGCAGATATAGTCGATAGCGGTGTCGCAGAACGCGCAGCGGTGCCAGTCGCATCCATGCGCCAGTACCAGTTTATTCCAGCGTCCATCCGACCAAAGCCGCGTGACCGGATTAAGCATTTCAAACAACCCGAAGTAACGATCCAGTGGCAGACCGTCGTAAACCGGCGGCGGAAGTTTGTCGTGTGCGACCGGCGGCTCACCGCTGTCATAAAAACGCACCGTTCCAGCCTCACGCACAAACGTACGCACAAACTTGTTTTTTCCCGCGCCTTCAGCGATCCGCAGAAGCGGAAGCATGCCGCTATCGAGTGTGATATAATCCACGTAATCAAAAATCGCCGGATCGGTCAGCTCGCGCAGTTCGGTGTTCACATAGCCGCCACCGAGCGCGATACGGATTTCCGGATAGGTCTGTTTAATGCGGCGGGCAACGCAAAGCGCACCGAACAAACAGCCGGGAAATGGGACGGTAAGTCCAATCAGTTGCGGCTGGTGTTTTTCAACCTGCTCGTCGGTTAGCTTTTCCAGCCAATCGGTAAACAGATCCGACACACGCCCCCGAATACGGGCAGCGCGTCCTACAAGTGCATCTTTCATTTCCCCGAAGTCCGAAAGATTCACGGCCAGCTTTTCAGCGTAGCGCGAAAAACCAAAATGCGGGTCGAGCAGCGCGGCGGCTTTAGCAATGTCGTCTAAGAATAAACTGCACAAATGGCGGGCACGATCATGCCGGTCGAGTCCACGAAAGTTCCAACCAAACTGCTTTTCCTGTTCCCATGCATGAACTAAGCACGGCCCTTCCGGCAAGGCTCCGCGTTTTGCGAACCGTTTGGCGGCGGATGGATTTTTATCCTGTAAAAATTCCATCACATCGCCGATAACGGCGCGGTATTCGGGCTCGAGCTCCAGTTGAGTAAGACCGTCGTCGGAAAAGAGTTTCAGGAGTAGTTCGAGCGAAAGATCGGCCGGCACAGCCTCCTGCCCGTTCGCGCGGAGCCACGCCGCAAGGATCGGCGTAGCGGGGTACGGCGTATTCGGCTGCAACAACGGTGGAGTGATCAGAAGAGTCTTCATGGAAACCTGAAATTGGAATTTAACAGAAGGCAACGAAGGAAACTAAGAAAAGACCGGACTAACTGAAAGCCGAATCAACCTTTGTTACCTTTGTTTGCTTCTGTAAAAATCACACATTACGTGGTTTCGGCGCCGCGAGCCAGCAGGACTTTGCCGGTGCGGACGAGTTCGATGATTTTAAATTTCTCGATCATCTCAACGAGCGCGTCAATCTTAGCTGGGTCGCCGACCGCCTGCAAAATCATGGAGGTATCGGTGAGGTCAACCGTTTTGCAACCGAAGTGTTCGGCAATTTGCAGGGCTTCGCCACGTTCTTCGGCGCTGATAGAAATTTTGATAAGCCCCATCTCTTTGATGACCGCATCATCAAAGGTGTGGTCGGTGCAGTGCAGTACGTCGATCAGCTTGCTGACCTGACGGATAATCTGGTCGAGTCCGTCGGCCTCGCCGCTGACGCCAATGGTCATGCGCGAAAAATGACCATCAATGGCAGGCGAAACGACGAGCGATTCGATGTTATAGCCGCGCCGCGAAAAGGTCTGAGCAATGCGCGCCAGCACACCGGGCTTGTTGGTGACGTAAACACTTAATGTATGAATTGGCTTATTATTGATCATTTTTAACTCCGTTTTGTCTAAGTCGAAAAGTCTGAAAGTCTGAAAGTCTGAAAGTCTAACGTCTGAAGGTCTTAAGGTCGGAAGCTAAAGACATTGGATCTTTGACTTTTCGACCTTCGACCTCTCATTAGGTCGATCCGGTCGGTTTATCAAGTTTCTTACTACCCACTTTCGGTGCCTCAATAATCATCGCTTCGATGCGCTTGCCTGCGGGGATCATCGGGAAAACGTTGTCGGTTTTCTCAACTTCACAGTTGATGAGACACGGTCCGGCATTGTAGGCCAGCGCAGCTTTGATGATGCGTTTAACATCCCCTGGGCGGCGCAGGTTGAAGCCTTTAATGCCATAGGCGTCGGCCAGTTTTACGAAATCGGGGTTGCCTTCGAGATCGACGCCGCTGGTACGGTCCTCGTAGAAGAGTTCCTGCCACTGACGAACCATGCCGAGGTAATGGTTGTTCAAGACAACAAATTTGATCGGCAGTTTGTAGAGTGCCGCAGTGGCCAATTCGAATTCGGTCATCTGAAAACCGCCGTCGCCGCAAAATGCGATAACGGTATCTTTCGGACGTCCAAACTGCGCGCCGATGGCGGCCGGAACGCCAAAGCCCATCGTGCCCGCACCGCCCGAGCTGAGGAAGTTATTCGGGGCGTCGGTTTTGTAGAACTGCGCCGCCCACATCTGGTGCTGGCCGACGTCGGTGACAACCACGGCTTTACCGTTGGAGAGTTTATAAAACTCGTCGATAACATGCTGCATTTTCAAATTGCCCTGCCGCTTGAATTTGAGCGGATATTTCTGCTTCCAGCCGTCAATCGTTTTGAGCCACTCGGTCGTATTGAGCTTACCAACATGCTTGATCACCTCTTCAAGGAAATTTTTCGCGTCGGCGATGCAGTGGTATTGCGGACGGATCATTTTGCCGATTTCCGCCGGATCAATATCAACATGGATGATCGTGGCTTCTTTGCAGAAAAACTTTGGGTCGCCGATGATGCGGTCGTCAAAACGCGAACCAATGTTCAGCAAGAGGTCGCATTCACAGATCGCTTTATTGGCGTAGGCGGTGCCGTGCATACCGAGCCAACCGAGCGAAAGTTTATGAGTTTCCGGGAAAGCGCCTTTGCCCAGCAACGTGGTGGTGACCGGCGCGTTCATCTTTTCGGCCAGTTCACACAGTTCTTTGTGCGCACCTGAAATCATAACGCCGTGTCCAGCCAGAATGACCGGACGCTGCGATTTGCTAATCGCTTCAGCAATTTCTTTGACTTTAGAAACATCCAGATCGCCGAGATGCGTCTTATAGCCGGGAATATCCATTGCGGCATGCAGATCGCCAGTGAACGAACCGGCACTCATGTCTTTAGGAATATCAATAAGAACCGGACCGGGGCGTCCGGTGGTGGCAATATGAAACGCCTCACGAACTGTTCGCGGAATATCATTAGTAGATTTAAGCAGATAGCTGTGCTTAACAACCGGCATGGTCATGCCGAAAATATCCGCTTCCTGGAAAGCGTCTTTGCCGATCATCCACGAGACGGACTGTCCGGTCAGACAGATCATCGGAACGGAGTCCATTTGCGCGGTCATAATACCGGTGATCACGTTAGTGGCGCCGGGGCCGCTGGTGACCAGAACAACGGCGGGCT
>JBBQSL010000074.1:0-14873 GCA_038213895.1 Kiritimatiellales bacterium
GTGCCACGCAGAAAACGAAAAGGAGTAAGAGATTGGAAGGTTCCGTGCCCCCTGCCGGGTGCAAGGGATTTTCAACTTACAAAACGCCGCGAAAAGCAAGCCGTCGGGCGCAGCTTTGCGGGGGGTTTTGCAAGAGCCTCAGTGGGCTCCCAAATACCAGTTGCCTTTTACTACACCCGTTCAATATCATCCCAGCCTGCCGCCAGAAACCAGAGAAAAAATTCATGCCGCCGCCGAGAAGATGGGCTATCGCCCGAATCCGCTGGTAGCCGCTTTAATGACGCAGCTTCGTTCTAAAAAACCCTGCGGGACAGAAACGATCGCTCTTTTAAATCTATCCGGCAAATCTATGTCAAAGAAGCGGTCAGGAGATGACCTTTTTTACGAGCAGTTGTTCGCGGGCATCCGAATTGCGTCCGAGGCTTTAGGCATCTCGGTTGATGAGATTATGGCCACACCGGAAACGGCGGAACGTACGGCAAGTCGCATTTTAACAGCCAGAGGAATCCATGGCATATTGCTCTTTCCAAGCGGATATGCACCGGCCCCTGATTCGGCCCTTGACCTGAGCCGGTTTACTGTCGTTCAAATCGGGTTTTCCGGAAAAATCCCCTTTCATCGGGTTGTTTCTGATTACGCTCATGATATTGACCTCGCCTTAAAAAAAGCTCGGGAAGCTGGAATAAAAAAACTCGGATTTGCAGTATCCTCCATGCGCGACCGTTCTACCGATTACAGCTGGTCATCGCGATTCCTTCTTGATACGGCCCAGCACCTGCGGTCGGCTCATATCCCTTTTGTAAAAAAGTTCGGATCGGAGTACACCTCCAGTGAGTTTCTTGCTTGGTTTGAACGCCACAAGCCTGAGGCTATTCTAGTCGCAGGAATAAGTGAGTATTAGTGGCTGACAAAAGCAGGAGTCCGTAGCCCGGAAGATTGCGGCCTGATCAACCTTTGTCAGAGGGGCTATCCCGGTATAGCCGGAATCGATCCCTGCACAACCGAGGTGGGGCGCGCCGCCGTCGAACTGCTTGTATCGCTGTTGCAAAGCAACCGAATCGGAATTCCTGAATTTCCCCGTTTGATTTCTATTCAAGGAAAATGGATTGACGGAGAATCGTTTAACGCCTCCGGATCACCCTTACGCTTACCTCGGTAACCGGCGATGGTGACTTCTCCAAAGTACTAAGCAAAACGATGCACAGCAGAGGACGGTTCGCGAAACATGCAGGCCTGATTTATGAACGGTACCGGAACACCGATGGAGGTGTCCCGAATTCTTTTTTAAAGGCTTTGCTGAAATGGAACGGGCTCGAAAAACCTAATTGATCCGCCGCCTCCCCGACATTGCAGATGCCGTTCTGCAACAGTTCATGCGCCTGTTGCAGACGGAGGCGGTCATAAAACCGCTTGGGTGCCGCTCCGGCAATTTCAGGAAAAACCTGGCGGAACCGCCGCTCACTGAGCCCGGCGGTCTGAGCCATAGATTCCACCGTCCAAGCCTCCCCCAGACGCCGATTCATCTCTTCAATAACCCGCTCAATCCGCTGCCGGTGCGGATGCGAAATACTCTTGCCCGCCTCGACAGTAGCTGCCCAGCAGCAGAGGAGCAGTCCAAAACGGGCGGAAGCCATCCGGCCTGCGCCGGGCGCAGGACTTTTCAGCTCTCGGCTAATTCGCATTCTCTCCGCAGACTCCTGCGATGAGTCCTGTATTTCGAAGATTTGATCAAACTGCAGCGGCAACGACCCAGACGGCGAGAACTGAAACCAGAAAAAAAACCAGCGCCTCCCGGAGCAGCGGTAGCGCAGAAGCTCCGACTGTTGAATCACAATAACCGTATCGCGCTTCACGTACAGCAACGGGCGGTTACGCAGCCGCAACTCCCCCTCGCCCTCCAGCGTGCGGATGGCGATCAGCGCATTCCCCAGCATCGGCGGTGTTACGTCATACGTCGAGCCGACATTCACGCGCCAGACGGAGTCCAGCGTGTTGCCTGGCGACAAAGCTGCATGTTCCGACCGAGAGCATTCGTTTTTCATGATTGCCGGAATATATATCCTTATTTCCGCTTAATCCATTCCCCAGATTAATAAAATCATGTTTTATTTTAAAACTTAAGGAGAGTTGCCGTAATGAATATAAAGCAAATGGATGGGATTCATGGAATGCTTCCGGAGGATCTGATGCCGGAACATGTGCGCAAGTTCCGCGCCGTCTACAACTTGACCCCCAATGCACCGATTTACCATTTTGAGGGATGGTATTTCTCAACGGCCGCATGGAAAGAACAGAGCCTGCCAGCGGATCTTATTGAATATTCTGACGAATGGAACCGCTATTTCAACTTCGATCCCGATGCCCGAGTCCAACACTTCAATGCAGGATGGTGCGAGGCACCTTTTTATCCAGCCTTTAAAGAAAGAGTTCTGGAAAAACGTCCTGACGGAACTGAGGTGATTCAGGATACCGCCGGACGTAAAGTGCTGATGTTTCAAGATGTTCGCTCGGGGTTTATGCCCGAATATCTCGACCATCCGGTCAAGGATATGAAGAGCTGGCAGGAGAATGTAAAATGGCGGCTGAAGTTTAAGACCCCGGAACGGCAGGTCGTGCTGGTAGCTGCCATGCTGGAACTCGTCACCAAAGCGAAACAGGGCTATTTCATGCTGCAACGTTTCATCGGTGCTTATATGTATCTGCGCAGCCTAATAGGGCCGCAAGATCTGCTTTACATGTTTTATGACGATCCCGAACTGATTCATGACTGTCTGCAAACGTGGTGTGAGCTGACAGATCAAATCATCGCACACACTCAGCAACATATATCACTGGACGAACTCTTTATTGGTGAAGACATCTGTTACAACAACGGCCCGCTCATTTCACCGGCGATGATCGAAGAGTTTCTAATGCCTTACTACCGGATTGTCGTCGGCAACGCCCGTAAACGGCAGATCGATCAGCAACGCAAACTGCATGTTCAGGTCGATACCGACGGCAAAGCCATGCCGGTGATCGATATCTATGCAAAGCACATCGGCATGAATGTCATGAGTCCGTTTGAAGTCGCCTCTGGTTGCGATGTCGTACAGGTCGGCAAAGACTATCCGGATCTGATCATGATCCACGGAATCGACAAACGGATTCTGGCAAAATCCAAGGATGCTATTGATGCCGAACTCGCGCGAATCATTCCCGTCATGAAAGCACGCGGTGGATATATTCCCGCCTGCGACCACGGAGTTCCCGCCGAGGTATCGCTCGAAAACTACCTGCACTACCGCAAACGGATGGTTGAGCTCGGCGGCTAGTGTACTGACTCTTAATTAATATTGAAAAATGTTCTGGGGTTTGTCATACTCTATCCATGGCAAGACCTATTGAAATCATCAACGTGGACAGCGAGACTCAAATCGAATTACGTAGACGGGTGTAAAGCCCAAAGACACCCCGACGCGATCATCTGAGGGAGCAAATTATCCTGCTTCGTTCGGAGGGCGTTCCCTGTTGGGAAGTTGCCCGCGAGTTCAATGTCAGTCAGAACTGTGTTTCTAAATGGAGTCACCGTTTTAAGCAGGACGGTATCGATGCTCTGGGCGACAAGAGCGGACGGGGGCGCAAGCCGTCCATTGACCCAGAAATCGCAGTTCGGGTTATTTCCACGGCGACCTCTCCGCCGAAAGGCAGAACGCGCTGGAGTACTCGGAGCATGGCTAAAGCGTCGGGGATATCCCGAAGTAGTGTCCAGCGGCTCTGGAGCACTCATGAGATCAAACCGCACCGTACCAAGACCTTCAAGGTTTCCAATGATCCGTGTTTTGAGGAAAAGTTTTGGGATGTCATCGGTCTTTATTTCGATCCTCCGGAAAAGGCCATCGTGTTTTGCTGTGATGAAAAGAGTCAATGTCAGGCGCTGGAGCGCACGCAACCGGGGCTCCCTCTGGGTGTCGGGCATATTCGAACGAAAACACATGATTATATCCGGCATGGAACAACCACGCTCTTTGCGGCACTGAATTACATGGAAGGGACGGTGCTGAAGCGCACTGAATCCAGACACACCCATGAGGAATGGCTGCGCTTCCTCAAACAAATCGACAGGGAAACTCCGAAAGAAATGACTCTACATCTGATCGCAGACAATTACTGCACACATAAGCATGAAAAAGTAAAAAAATGGCTGGCAAAGCATCCCCGGTTCCAGATGCACTTCACGCCGACCTCCAGTTCATGGCTGAATTTGGTGGAACGCTTTTTTGCTGATATCACGCAAGACTGCATCCGAGACGGGAGTTTCGAAAGCGTAAGGAAGCTGGAAAAAAGCATCCATGCATACATTGAAAACCATAACGATGATCTGACGCCGTACCGATGGGTTGCGGAAGGAAAAAGTATTCTGGAAAAAATCAACAGGGCTCGAAAAAAATTAAACAAACCTATTTATGAGTCAGTACACTAGATCCTCCCGCTCTTCGCAGGTCAACGTGACTTTGTAACTGGCTTGCCTTCCCATAACTTGCTCCCTCCTTTTGATGGTTGTAATCACGAAGAAAGCATATCACGTAAGAATTTTAAGCGAATGATTTTATTTTACAATGTACTTTGACGGGTTAGAACTAAACGCAAGTGAACAGCCCTTTAGTGATCTTTAAACGAAACCCATCTAATCATTGGCTAAAATAGCCGTTTTACTGGGGAAAAGTTGGTGGGCCCGCTCGGACTTGAACCGAGGACCAAGAGATTATGAGTCTCCTGCTCTGACCAACTGAGCTACGGGCCCGGAAGAGGTGAGAAGATAGTGTGCTCTCTCTTTTGACGCAAGCACTTATGCCGTACAACCACGGTTAGCAAAAAGCCGCTCGTAATCTGCCTCAGAAAGTTTCAGCTTTTTCAGAAACCGACAGCAATTGATGGAACAGTCGAGACAAGGGTTTTCAGATTGTTTCATGCCTTATTATTAATGGATTCAGGATCGTATGGCAACTTTCTTACCCCAAATCGCATGACACCCAGTATTCAGTCAAAGTCTACGGGAATACACAAGCGGTTATACTTCTGGAGTGCGTGCGAGGAAATTCCGATCACCGGAGACGCGGCCTTTGCTACGCAAAGAACCTCGTCCTACAAATCCGAGGGGATATGTCGCGCGAGCCAAGATATTTGTAGGGCGTGCCTCTCTGCTTGCAGAGGGCGCGCGATCTCTGGCCGACAAACGGTATCCGTGCGGCTGTATAATTCAAAATCAAGCCGATGAACTTATTTCTGTTCGGGGTTTTTTGCACCAGACCGGAAGAGATATTCCAGTCCATTGGCTTTAATGGTGTAAACCGTTTCGAGCATCTGCCCGAGCTCACCTTTCGGAAACCCTTTCTGCTTGAACCAAACCACGTACGGTTCCGGCAGATCAACCAGTCGGCGTCCGGCATATTTACCGAACGGCATCACCGCGTTAGCCAACTTGATAAACGCTGCGCGATCGGGCTGAAGTTCCTGACTCATAGAAAATGAAAGGTTGAATTAATGTAACGAAGAGGTCAGCTGCGCCAACTCCTCGGCGGTCAGGGATGCCGCAAACTTTTCGTCTGCCTCCGCCACTGCATTTTTTAGCGCTTCTGCGTTACCGGCCGCCTCGCGAACCCCTGTTACTTCGTCCGGTATTAAATCCACCTTAGTTCCATCCGCTTTAAGGATAGAGCAAATTCCGGTCTCAGGGTAGAGTTCAATATGCAGCTTGCTCATATAGATGCCTCCATTGGGTTATTCCTCATTTTTCACAAACAAATGTAACGCCGGATCCCTGTCCGATTCAAGCTCCCAGTTGCGGGCGAGTTCGACGGTCGGTAGAGCCGTCGTCCACGACTAAGATTTACTCTGGCGGCGGGGTCTGGGATGTGAGCGACGCCAACAACGCGGGAAGATTATTTTCTTCATTACGGGCGGGAATGATGACGGAAATAGGCAATGACCGAGATTGCACACCGACAGGACAATGCGCCACTTCGCGCAAAAGAGTCCCGCCAGTTTTCCACCCGCAAAAGTGTAGAAACCAAATGATCAGCTCCGATCCCATGCTACCACCTTTTTGGCGACGTTCTGTCCGCAGAGCACCACCATTGGCATGCCGCCGCCCGGATTAACGGAGCCGCCGGTGAAGAAAAGGTTCTCATAGAGCGGGCTCTGCTTGGGTCCTTTGAAGGCGAAGTTTTTCCAACGGTTGGAAACGACGCCGTAGATGGAACCGCCGTTGGAACGGTAATTTTCCTGAATATCGAACGGGGTCCATACGTGTTCAAAGACGATATGTTTGCGCAGATCCGTCAGGCCTATTCGTTCAAGCTTGTCGAGGATGCGTTCTTTGAGCGCAAGATAATCGTTGCGCGTGTACGGATGCTTTTCGTTGATATACGGAATATGCGGCAGAATTTTCAGACAGTCGCACCCATCCGGCGCGACGGACGGATCGGTGCGCGAGGCGGCAACGAGATAGATGGTCGGGTCGTGCGGTATCTGTTTCTTCCGAAAGACGCTTTTGAAGTGCTCTTTCTGATTGCCAGAAAAGATGAAGTTGTGATGGGCGAGTTGCTCGTATTTGCAGTCGAGGCCGATGTCAATCACGAGACCTGAACAGGCGGGTTCGAGCCGTTTTTCCAATCGTTTAAAATAGTGCCCGTATTCACCAAGCAGGTCGCGATAGGCCGGAATTACCTCCATGTTGGAGACCACAATATCCGCGTGCGCAGTAGAGCCGTCGGCGAATTCCAGCCCGCACACGCGTCCGAGCGATTTTTCGATTCGTTTAACATCCCGGTTGAGATGAACGCACACTCCGATTTCTTCCATCAGTTTTTCGAGGCCGCGGGCGATGTTATACATACCGCCGGGAACGTACCATAGATCGTGACGGAACTGGATGATCGGCAGACAGTTCATGAAGCCGGGCGCGTCATAGGCGGAGGAGCCGACATACTTGATAAAAAAGTCGAATATATCGCGCAGGTGCGGATCACTAATGTGCCTGGCAACACTGGCATGCATGGAGTGCCAGAAATCAAATTTCATAAAAGGCTTCATGCCGTAGAAGCGCTGGAAGTCGCGGACGGTATCGAGACCGTTTTCGAAATAACCGGCATCGATCAGGTCGTACTGCTGCGCGGCGTAGTCGAGAAAAGCGCGCACTTCGGCGGCCGCGCCGGGTGCCACCCTCTCCATTTCGGCAGCCATCTTTTCGGGCTCGGGATAGAGATTGATCACCGTGCCGTCATCAAAAAAGTTGCGCCAGTGCGGACGGAGCGCCTGTATCGAAATGTAGTCGGCCATTTTTTTGCCGGAACGTTCGAAGAGCCGCTCGAAAATGTGCGGCAAGGTCAGAATGGAGGGGCCGAGGTCAAACATATATCCCTGCGCCTGCAACTGATTGAGCTTGCCGCCGATCTGCCCGTTTTTTTCGTAGAGATCGACTTCATAACCCTCTTGCCGGAGAGAAATCGCAGCGGAAATTCCACCAAGTCCCGAACCGATTACCGCAACTTTTTTACTTTTCGTTTCCATCACTGATCTCCTCAAGTGCCTGCCGCGCCGGACGGTAGTTCGGATTAACCCGTAGTGCGGCTTGATAATAGCGGCGAGCCGCCGCAATGTCATCTTTTTCGACCATGATATCGCCGAGCATCCCATAGCACTCCGCCGCACCCCAGCGCGGCTGGCGGAAATCCTGAACCTCGGCCTGTTCCGCTTCATACAATTCAGCCGCTTTTTTCAGATGCTCCAGAGCCAGTTGATGATCGCCAAACGGTTTGGGAGCCAGAAACCAGCAGCTGCCGGCCAGACTCTGTACGCGCGGATTGTCCGTGCCGCAAGAAAGCGCCGTTTCCCGCAATGCGCTTATTTTTCGACCAAGCCACATTGCACGAATCGGTTTGGCGGCTATCTGGCGCCCGTATAAAACGGCGAGCATAATGGCACTCTCAGCATCCTGCGGATCGCGGCGAACAGCCGCTTCCAAAAAATGAACCGTTTCGGACGGTTCGCTTTCTCCGCTGCAAAGTGCCAGCTGAAACCGCGCAACGGCCTGCCAGTAAAGCGACAAACCGTCCGGCGGAGCTTGTTCCATTATCTGGAGCCCTGACTCCATTTTCACCGCACTCCATTCCAGATAGCCTGCGCGAAACAATATGATTCCCTGATCAAGCGGTTCGGCTGACTGACCGCAAACCGTTGCTACCACAATCAGGAGCGCCGCAAAAATTGAATAAACCGCATACATAGTAGCTTGACTGGAGTCTAGGCATCGCCGAGCATACAGCCAAGCAGGATGTGTAATGAATTCCAGATCGCCCGCATGAGGAGCTTTTTCGACAAAGGCTCCACTCGAAGTCTTGTGTTCCGAGATAAACAGCTTCGCAAACTAAGTCGTGCGCTCGAGCAATATGAACCCTTGCTGCACGAAGCGCTTTACGCCGATTTACGCAAATCGGCGCTCGATGCCTACGCGTCCGAAACCGGCTATGTGCAAAGCGACATCCGCTATGCGCTCAAACACCTGCGCCGCTGGAGTAGCCCGCACCCGGTTCGCACCCCGCTGATGCTCCGCCCCGCACGCGCGCGGATTATTCAGGAACCCAAAGGGGTGGTGCTGATTGTCGGTCCGTGGAATTACCCCGCTCAGCTGGTTTTTTCCCCGCTGGTCGCCGCGCTGGCCGCCGGTAACTGTGCCGTCATAAAACCCTCTGAGTTGACACCGCACACTTCCGCTGCACTGAAAAAGATGATTGATGCAACCTTCGATCCGGATATCGTGCAGGTCGTTGAGGGCGGACGCGAAACGGCCGAAGCGTTGCTGAACAATCCATTTGACCACATTTTCTTCACCGGAGGAATCGAAGCCGGGCGCGCGGTGGCGCAGGCCGCCGCGAAAAAACTGATTCCGGTCACACTCGAACTCGGTGGGAAATGTCCGACCATCGTCTGCCATGATGCCAATCTCGACGTTGCCGCGCGGCGCATCGTGCGCGGGAAATTCATGAACGCCGGGCAGACCTGCGTCGCCCCCGATCACGTCTGGGTATCGCGCAAACAGCTGGATGAATTTTCCCAAACCTTGGAAAATACGATTGCCGATTTTTACGGCGACGATCCACGGCAAAGCCCCGACTTTGGCCGCATCGTCAACCGCCGCCACTTTGATCGGCTGGCCGAACTCTGTCCGGAGTGCGTACGCGACGCAGACGATCTCTACATCGCACCGACCCTTATTTCTGATCCACCGCACAACTCATCTCTCCTACAAGAGGAGATTTTCGGCCCACTTTTACCACTCATTCCGTACGATAACGAACAAGAAATCATAGGCTTCTGCCATGCCCGCCCAGCCCCACTGGCACTTTACCTGTTTACTGAAAATCGCGCAACGTCGCGACGGTTCATATCGGCGATTCCATCCGGCGGAGTTTGCGTCAACGACACCGTCATGCAGTTGATTCCGAAAGAGCTTCCGTTCGGTGGACAGGGCGAAAGCGGCATGGGAGCTTATCACGGGAAAACAGGATTCGACACCTTCAGTCATTTTCGAAGTGTGCTGATGCGCTCAACGCGCTTTGATTTGCGCGCCGCCTACCCGCCGCTGAAAATTCCCCTACGCACCTTCAAAAAAATCTACAGCCTCTTTGTTGGCAGCTAAACCGGAACGGAAGAGTTCTCACACAGCGGCAACGAGGAACACAAAGGGCTCCAGCAGTGTTTTATAAATTTCCGCCAGCCGTTTAAGGATCGCCGCATTGGCGGCAAGCTGTTCGCGCATCCGGACAAAGGCCCGTATCACAAACAGAAAATAAAGAGGGAGTTTTTGGACACGATAACAGGATGGACAGAATTTTCTGTTTCTGAAAATAAAGACGCGCTTGTTAATGGGGATCTGAAGATGAACCACATGCACATCCACCATTCAAAGTCATCCTGTCGATCCTGTTATGGCCTGAGGTTCTCCGACTTACTCCGAAGTTGGCTCTAGCGAAGCGGGTGGTTAAAAATACTAATTAAGTTAAGTTCATATGAGTCCGTGATTTTGCCCGCATCCGCTTTCAATGCTTTGGCTTTATCACCCATCAGTTCGCTCATCGGATTTAAAAAACAGGCGTGCGCCAGTTGATTTTGCGTTATTCGAACGGAGTCCAGCCGCCGCCGAGCGCTTTATAGAGCCGGATCAAATTCTGCGCAACGGTACTCCGGCTCTGCACCAGTTGATCTTCGAATGTCAACCGGGAGCGTTGCGCCTCGAGTACAGAAGCGAAACCGGTAAGTCCGTTTTGGTAGCGGTTATCCGCTAATTCCGCCGCCGTCCGCGCTGCAGAGGCGGCCGCCGTCAGTGCCTGCATACGCTTCTGTTCATTTTCAAAAGCGGTCAGTGCATCGCGGGTTTCCTGTACAGCCGTCAGTACGGTTTTTTCGTAAGCGGCCAGCGCCTGTTCCTGTCCGGCTTTCTGCACTTTCACGTTGTTGCGAATGGAACCCATGTGGAAGATCGCCCAGCGGATGCCGGGGCCGAAACTGTAGAAGTCGTTGCCGGAATTGCCGAGCGTGTCAAAACTGAGCGATTCGATTCCGATGGAACCGTTGAGCGTAAACTTCGGGAAGAAGCCAGATTTAGCGACACCGATTTGCGCGGTTTGCGCGGCGAGCTGACGCTCGGCTACGCGAACGTCGGGACGGCGGCGCAGCAGGTCGGCAGGAATACCGATCACTCCTGCGGCAGAGGCCACCGGAACGTCGCGAGTTTTAGCAAGCCGGTCATGTAATGAACCCGGCATGACACCGGTGAGAACGGCCAGTGCGTTGAGACTCTGTTCGACACCGGTCGCCAGCGACGGAATCGTTGAGCGGGTGCTTTCCAAATTGTAGCTCGCCTGCTGGAAAACCAGTTCGTCAATCAGACCGCTGTTAACCTGAGATTGGAGCAAGTCATAAGTCTGCCGCTGAATTTCGAGGTTGGCTTGAGCTACCTGCAACCGCTGCTGCCAGGTACGCAATAGGACATAGCTGCGGGCGGTTTCGGCGGCGAGAAAAATCTGCACATCAGCCAGACTGGCTTGCTTCACCTGCCACGAGGCTTTGGCCGCCTGCGTAGAACGGCGGGTTCCGCCAAAAAGGTCGAGTTCCCATGCCGCATCAAAACCAGCACTGTAGGTGTCTTTTTCCCCGCCTCCGCCGACGGCAATTTCGTCGCTGGGTTTACTGCGGGTGAATTTCCCGGCTGCGTCGATCTGCGGGCCAAACGCGGCGCGCACGATACCAAGCTGAGCGCGGGCGGCTCGGACTGACGCAACAGCAGACTTAAGATCATAGTTGTTCCGTAGCGTTTCATTAATCAGGGCCGTCAGATCCGGATCGTTCAGCACGACCCACCAGTCGGCGGGCAGTCCGGACGGCTGACCGCTAAACTGCGGCAGTTTCGGCGCTTTATAATCCGGCCCAACGGATAGGCACCCACCGAAGAGAAACGGAATGAGCAGGATGACGAGCAGATGCAACTTGTCTTTCGGCAGGTTGATCTTTTTATGTCCTTTTTCGCGCAGCGTCTGGAAGAGAACGTAGAGCGCCGGAATCAGAATGATACCGAAGACCGTTGCGGCCGTCATTCCCCAGAATACCGTGGAACCGATTGCTCGACGCGCGGCAGAGCCGGCGCCTGAGGCAAAGACCATCGGAAGCACCCCGAGAATAAAGGTGAAGGCCGTCATGAGCACGGCACGGAACCGCTGGCCGGCTCCGTCGGCGGCGGCATCAATAATGGAGAGCCCTTCTTCGCGCCGGGTTTTGGAAAACTCGACAATCAGAATGGCATTCTTGCTGGCAAGACCGACAAGCAGAATGAGTCCGAGCTGGGCATAGACGCTCAGCGGTAGACGCATGCAAAATAGACCGATCAATGCACCCAGACTGGCGACAGCTGTGGAAAACATTACCGGCAGCGGAATGGTCCAGCTTTCATACTGCGCCACAAGAAAGAGATAGCCAAAGACCAGCGCCATCACGATGAGCACAGACGAACCGCCGCTCGCTTTGGCTTCCTGATAGCTGAGGCCTGACCAGTCAAAGGTGTAGCCTTCCGGCAGATTCTCGTCGGCCACTTTGGTGACCAGCTTCATGGCGTCGCCGCTGCTGATGAACGGCAGTGCGACGGCGGTGATGCTGGCCGATGTAAACTTGTTGTAGCGGTCGACAGATCGAGGTGCCAGGGCCGGCGTGATCTTGAGCACGCTATCCAGTGGAACCATCACGCCGGTCTGACTTTTCACGTAGAGCTTTTTGATGTCGTCCACCTGATCACGATAGGTCAAGTCAGCCTGCACAATGGCTTTGTTGACCTGACCTTCAAAATTGACGTCGTTGACGTAGCGCGAGCCGAAGTAGCTCTGAAGCGTGGAGAAAATATCGCTGATGGAGACCTTCATCAGCGAAGCTTTTACGCGGTCTACGTCGAGAAAGAGATGCGGCGTATTCGCAGCATATCCACTAAACGCATACATCATACCCGGTGTGGTGTTCAGCTTCATCAGGAAATTTTTCAACACAGCGTCCAGTTTTTGCGGATCGCTATCATTAATGGCCTGCAGACGAACATCCATCCCGCCGCTCCGTCCGAGTCCCATAATGGCGGGTGGCGCGAAAAGGTTGATCTGAGCTCCGGGAACTGCAGAAAGTTTGGCCTGTATCCGCGGCTGAATAGCGGTGATGCTTAACTCCTTCTTTTTGCGTTTTTCCCAGTTGTCGAGGCCGCATATGAACAAGCCGACATTCTCACCGGCACCGCCGATAAAGCTGTGTCCGGTGACCGCGATCATGAAGGCGACCCCGGGTTCATTACGAAGCGGCGTTACATACTCTTCCATGAGCTGTTCTGTACGTTGACGGGTGGCCCCTTCCGGCAACTGAATTGCTCCGAAAAGTACGCCCTGGTCTTCGTCCGGCAGAAATGCAGTAGAATTCAGAGCAGAGAAGAGCCAGACCCCGCCGACCGTAACCAGTAGGATGACGGTGGTCAGGATCAGGCGACGCGCCAGACGGGTTGAGGTAGAAACATAGCGCCCGCGAACACGGTTAAGACCGGTATTAAACCAGCGCAGCGGCCCATGCTGCTTCGGTTTAATGATCCGCAGCATTGTGGCGCACAGTGCGGGGCTGAGTGTCAGGGCGTTGACCATCGAAAACAACACCGCGGCTGAAATCGCCACGGCAAATTGCTGATAAATTTTACCAACGATGCCGCCAACAAATCCAATCGGCACAAAAATAGCCAGTAGCACCATTGTGGTGGCGATGACCGCCCCGCTCACCTGTTCCATGGCTTTGATGGTCGCGGCCTTTTGGTCAAGGTGCTCATGCTCCATCAGGTAAAGTACGCGTTCGACGACGACGATGGCGTCGTCCACCACGACGCCGATGGCCAGAACGAGACCGAATAGCGTGAGCGTATTAATGCTGTAACCGAAGGCCGCCAGCACAGCGAACGTAGCGCAAAGAGAAACCGGAATGGTCAGCATCGGAATCATCGTGGCACGCCAATCCTGTAGAAAGATGTAGCAGACTCCAACAACTAGCAGAACGGTGAGCAAAAGCGTCAAAACAATTTCATTAATACAAACCCGTACGAAGTTGGTGGCATCATAGGGCAGAATGTATTCCATATCCGCCGGAAACTGTTTGCTCAAAGATTTCAGTTGCGCGCGAATGGCGTCCATTGTGTCGAGTGCATTGGAACCAGAAGCGCGACTCAGCGCGACAGCTACGGCGGTTTCGCCGTTGTATTTGGCGCCGAAGGTGTAGTTGTTCGCACCTTTCTCAACGCGGGCGACATCTTTCAAAAATACCACCGCACCATTTTCGCCGGTGCGGACGATAATGTTTTTGAAATCCGCCGGATCATTGAGACGTCCCTGCGTTTTCAGCGTGTAGGTGATATCGACCGAACCGTCGCCGGGGGCCGATCCAATCGAACCGACTGAGGCCTGCAGGTTCTGACTGCGAATAGCGGAAACCACTTCGTTCGGACTGATTCCCAGCGCGGACAAACGATCGGAATCGAGCCAGACGCGCATGCTGTATTTCGGGCCATATACGTCCGCCCCGCTGACGCCGGGAATTCGTTCCAGAGCCGGTTTGATGATTTTATAGGTATAATCGCTCAACTCCAACTCGCCGAGAGTTCCCTTGGGAGAACGAAGCATGACGAAGCCGAGCATATCGGCAGATTGCGTTTTCACGGAAACCCCCTGCTGAACCACTTCGGTCGGGAGCAGCGGCTGAGCCTGCGAGACGCGGTTCTGAACCTGCACCTGCGCAATATCTGGATCGGTTCCGACCTCAAACGTGACCGTCAGCGCATAGGACCCGGAGCTGTCGGCTGCCGATGACATATAAATCATGTTATCCACGCCGTTCACCGCATCTTCAATCGGCCCAGCGACCGTATCGGCGAGCACTTCCGCACTGGCTCCCGGATACGCAGCGGTCACGATGACCTGCGGCGGCGTGACCTGCGGATACTGCGCGATCGGCAGTGAGGTGATAGATAAAATTCCTGCCAGCATTAAAACGATCGAAACCACGCCCGCCAACCGCGGACGTTCAATAAATACTCTGGAAATCATTGTACAACCTCCGGTTGTTTAAAATTCGCAGCACGAAGTTCGAAATCCGAAACAAATTCCAAGTTGGAAAATGCCAATGTCTCAAACGAAATAGTTTTTAATTTTAGATTTTTCATTTTGAATTTGTTTCGTGCTTAGGTATTCGATTTAGGATTTTACTGCGCCACCGCATTCACCGTTGCTCCGGGTCGAGTCTTCTGAACCCCCTCCACAATGATCCGATCCCCC
>JBBQSL010000075.1:0-14732 GCA_038213895.1 Kiritimatiellales bacterium
GGTCGATTTTTATTTATCATTTTGCAAAGAGAAGGGGCTTGCTCCGGCAAAGCCGTATTCTGGAAAACTCGTTGTTAGGATTCCTCCAGAGTTGCACCAGACGCTTGCTATTGAGGCAAAAGCCAAAAGGGAGAGTCTTAATCAACTTATTTGCAATACGCTCGAACACGCTTTTTTTGCTTAAATTCCCACTTCCCCGAGCCATGCGACGGATAATTTTCGAAGTAAATGCTTAAATACGAGTATCCCTCTGCCTGTACTTGGCCGTTGAAGCATTTAGCTAAACCAAACTCCCCCATATAGCTTGAGTTTCGAATTGACCATTCTGTCGAGTCTAGCTTTTTTTTAAAAGAAATGGAGGACGATATGAAATCAATTTGGGTTCTACAGGATGCAAAAAACGGATTCAGCCAAGTGGTGGAGCATGCCTTAAAAGAAGGTCCGCAGACCGTTACCCGCCACGGCCGGGAATGTGTGGTCATTCTTTCAAGCAAAGAATATCACCGGATGTTTAAAAAGGAGGGTCGTCTGATTGATTTTTTCAGAACGTCCTCACTGGCGGGTATTGATCTGCCCTTCCGGCCTGACTTGATAGAGACTACGAGATGGACACGATATCCGCGCAAGCAACGCGCGGATAAAAATCTAATTGGGGAAAGCAGACCCAATGCCTTTACCATGCCGGATTGGCTGAAAAAGGTACTCTGCCGTTATCGCATTAAAGCCCGCCGCATTCCAACCGCTGATAAGTGATTCGATCAGTTTTTTGACTTTTTCTAACCGCGTCAGGCTCTGCCCGCCACCGGATGAATCCAAAAAGAATTCTGCTTCCGTCACGGCACCGGGAACCAGACCGATCGATGCCGTCTCGGCTTTTTCGGTGTTATCGCCAAACCCTTGAATGAAAGCTCCACCAGCCAATAGTATTGGTCACACTTTACCCTCCTGCTTAACGACACCGGCTTTAATACGGGCAGCCTCATCGAGGAGCGGTTGCATCTCTTCGCGGGCTTTAGCGCGGCGAGCGGTAAAGTCGATCGTCCACGAGTAACGGCTTTCCGCGCTGGGTGTCCCGTTCTGTTTCAGCAGACGGGCATAGCTTGGAAAAGGTTTGTCCTGATTGGCTTCGTCTTCCTGCCAGTCGGCGATGAGGTTGGCGGGCAATTCGCTATCGACCAGCACCTCGCCGTTTTTGCCAAAGCCGATTTTCAAATCAATCAACGTGTAACAGCGCAGCAAGCGGTTATAGAAAACCAGATCGACATAGTAATGATCCTCATCGAACGTGAACCGTTTCTGGCGTGCTTCAAACAGAAAGCCTTTCCCCAGTTCTAAAAGGAAATGTTCCAGCTTATCGATGATCGCTGTCTCCAGATCGCTTTCCGAGTATTTCGTTTGTTCATCCAGCCCCAAAAATTCCAGCACATAGGGACTTTTAATCAAATCGCGAGGTATCGCTACCGCCAGCCCCTGCTCGGACAACTTTTTTGATTCCCTCTTTATCGCGGCTCAGCGCCAGCCGCTCGTACAGTCCGGAATTGAACTGCCGTTTCAGCTCGCGCCACGACCAGTCTGCGTTCGCCGCCTCCTTCTCGTAAAACGCCCGTTCGTCCGGATTGGAAACCGCCATCAAAAAAACATAATGCGACCAACTCAGAGGGAATTCGGCAGACAGTGTCTGCCAAATCTTTTCGATGCCGTTCAGGACACCTGTGCGCTCAACCAATTTCCCAGACGATGTCTCGGAAATGGAGGCTGAAATCCGAGACAGTGTCTCGGAATTTCCCCGGAATAGGCAGGAAGGCTGTCGGGAGAAATAAAACTTTCGCATCAACTCAAGATTATCGACGGAGAATCCCCTGCCCAGTCGCTTGCCTAGAGCCAACGAAAGGTCAGCCAGCAACCCTTTCCCGTACTCCGCCCGATCGACTCCAAACTGTTCAAACTCCACAATGTACCAGCCAAACAGCCAGTTGCGCACCGTCAGTGCGCGATTGACCGCCCGCGCCGCCTCCCGCTGCAACCCAGAGTACGTCTGCTCAAACAATCCCACTAGCTGTTCAAATCCGTTCGCTTTACTCACTGCACGCCTCCTCTTCCGCCTCAAACGCCGCCGACAAGATCTTCTGCGGCAGCAACTTGATTTCCGCAAGCTGTGTTGTAATGACGGTTTTCATTTTCATTTCTTTACAGTCAGGTGGGCCATCTTGATGATGGCTATTCCTTTTCGGACTTCGTCCTGTACGGCACGGAATCCTCGCGAACCATTTGACCGCTGTCAGCATCCCGGTATACCACCTTCCCGTCCTCCCAAGTGGCCAATGGCCGATTGCGGCGGCGGTGATCTTCCACCACGGCCCGCACAGATGCTTTCATCGCGTCCACAGCTTTCTCTGTCAGGGTCTGTTCTTCTTTTTTCATGACTGACTCCATTTCGTCTGCAACGTCTGATACAAAACCAGATTATAAACCGTCGTGTTCCGCTCTTCATCCTTAAACACCAGCTCTGGTTCGTTGCCCGTATTATTGAAAAAATACACGGAGTCGGCCGATGTTCGGTAGAGCGTAAAAAAATTGCGCAGTGTTCGTCCGTAGCGCCTGCGCACATCCGGCTCCGGCACATCGTGTCCGCCACCGTCCACCCGGTCGCGAATCCGGGCCACGGCTAACGCCGGATCAAGAATCCAGAGATAAAACAGGCGGATTGCATACCCTGCGACCCGGGCCTGTGTGATCAGGCGAAGATAGCTCTTCCCAGAAAGCGTTGATTCGAACGCAAAAGAACCGCCAGAACGGATTACACGTCTAACTTCTTCCAGCATCAATCGCCCAGCCCAAACTGCTGTCCAAATCCTTTCAAAACCGTCACCGCTTTGCGATCCATGCCCGCAAACCACGGCTGGTTGCCGAGGATAAACAGTTCGCTCCGTACCCGCTGAATCATTTGACGGCGGTATTCGTCCGCCGGAATCAGCACGTCACGCCCGTCGCGGCGGACCGGGATAAAGCGACCCTGCGGTATGATGGTGACAAAATGCCCTTTCACTTCCGAAACGGCTGTCGGTTCATCCGGCGGGTCACCGCCGGGGCCGGTTGTTCCTCCGCCACCATCTCCACCGCCGGGGCGCGGCGGTTTGGTGATGAAGTCGGTGCCGAAGAGACTGGTGACATCGGTGTAGTCGTAGAGCCAGAATTTATATTTTTTCGTTTCTTTATGGATACGCGTGCCACGTCCGACCATCTGGTAGAACTTGATGGACGATTGCAGGTAGCGGAAGAAGACCACGGCGTTCAGCCGTTCAATGTCCACGCCGACCTCCAATAAATCCACGGTGCAGGCGATAAAGGCGCGTTCACCGGAGCCGCGCAGGAGTTTGATCTTATCGGAACCGTTATTCGGGCCGCCCATGCACTTGAAGGCGTAATCATCTTTGGGTGTCTGGCCCCGTTCCTTGCACCAGCGAGTGTAGAGATTGTTCATCTGCAGCGCCACGCGGTCGGCGTGGATTTCGCGGGTGCAGAAGATGATTACTTTCTGTTCCGGTCCGCCGTGTTCACAAAGTTGTTTAAACAGATCTTCGCACATGGCGGGAGTGCGCAGTTCGATGAAAATTTCGTCATCAAAATCTTTGCCGGTATAAAGCTCTTTGGACAGATCAGCCTCGGTGATCGGTTTACCGGTTTTAAGGTTCGTTGGCCTGGCCGCCAGAATTTCCTCTTTCGTGAACTTCCGACTATCGATGGAGGCCTTACGTTTGACGATTTCACAGGCGGCCAGATAGCCGTCTTCCTGCGCTTTAATCATCGTGTATTCATAGACCGGCTCGCCGAAATAGCGATAGTTGTTGGCGGTGATTTCCTTATCCTCGGCGGCAACGTCCTTCGCTTCATGTAGCTGGCGCGGCGTGGCCGTCAGCCCGATCTGTATGGCATTCGGATTGCGCTTGAGCACTTCCGACCCTTTACCCCAGGCCGAGCGGTGGCATTCGTCGATGATGATGACGCTGAACGCATCGTCGGAATAGTGCTCGCTCAGGAAGCTGGCAAACCCGTCGGCTTCATCGTCCAGACCAAGGGTTTGGTAGGTGGCAACGTGAATGCGGGCATTTTTAGCGGCGTTGTCGCCGCGCTCGTTTTTAACCATCCGGACATTGCCGCCGAAGGCCGCGCTGAGTTTGTCATAAGCCTGTTCGCGCAGTTCGTCCCGATCGCACAGAAACAGCGCAGGCTTTAGAAGCTGTCTGGCTTCCTGCAAGCGCCAAAGCAGATTGGTGGCAATGATGGTTTTGCCAGACCCGGTGGCCAGACTCAAAAGCACCCGCGCCGGTTCGCCGTTTTGGCGACAGGTAGAGTGAGATCAATGCCGATGATTTAGCATAACGTGCCGTCAGGTCGGCATGCGCCGGAAAGTCGGCAAACTGGAACGGCCCGCTCTGCAAGTTGGAGAAAAGGTCAAACTCACCGTAGCGATCTCCGTTCGGGGCAAACACATATTTGACCTCAAACCGCCGGCATTCCGCATAGCCCTTGGCCTGCTGCATTCCTTTGAGCGAGTCTTCGCCTTCTTTTTTGGCTTCCAGTACCGCCACCGGCAGCGGCTTGGGCATATCACCCACCTGAACACAAAGAAGATAATCGGTGCGGCCAGACCCGGCGCGCCGCCGTCCTTTTGCTCTGGTCGGTTCCACCGGCGCAGGCGTTTCGAGCTTTAACTACCAAAAACCCTGCTTTTCGCCGGACTTGCCGATACCCTTAAATGGTCACGCAAAGTCAGTGGGTAAAAAAAATCCAACTATTTTTCCGGAAAAGTCGGAAAAAGGAGGTCACTACAGGATTTTTTGGGAACGGGGTGAAGGTGTCCGGATCCAGTGCGCACAACGGTTGCGCTCTATTTTATTTATAATCGTCCGGATTTACACCGAGTTTCTGAATGCGATAGTTGATGATACGCTGAGTGGTATTGAGATAACGCGCCGTGGCCGCCGCATTTCCGCGATGCTTTTTAAGCGCATCGATGATGATCTCCTTCTCATAGCTTTCAATCATCGTTTTGAGGTCGGCCCCGTCTTTGGGAAAAATTGAGGTCTGCGTCTCTTCACTAGTCTGGAGCGACGGCGGCAGATTGTAGCCGTGAATCACCTCATCGGAGGCGGTCAGTACGGCGCGTTCGATGCAGTTCTCCAGTTCGCGCACATTGCCCGGCCAGTGGTAAACCATCATCATGTTAATAGCTGAGGTAGAAATACGCTTGATACTTTTGCCGTACATCTCGCCATACTTCTGGAGAAAATGATCGGCTAATAACATAATGTCGCTCCGGCGCTCACGCAACGGAGGAAGAATGATCGGAAAAACATTCAGCCGATAGTAAAGGTCTTCGCGAAACGTCCCTTCGGCGATTTCTTTTTCCAGATTGCGACTGGTAGCGGCCAGCACGCGCACATTGACGGCTACGCTTTCACTGCTGCCGACCCGCTCAAACGTCCGCTCTTGAAGAACCCGCAGAAGCCGCACCTGCACGGCCGGGGAGATGTCGCCAATTTCATCGAGGAAAATGGTTCCGCCATTGGCCATTTCAAACCGCCCTTTGCGTTGCTGGGTCGCACCGGTAAAAGCCCCCTTTTCATGACCAAACAGTTCACTTTCAATCAGATTTTCAGGCAAGGCCGCGCAATTGACGCTGACGAAGGCGTTGTTACGCCGCTCACTACCATAATGAACCGCGCGGGCAACCAGCTCTTTACCGGTTCCAGATTCGCCGCGAATTAGAACCGTAGCCATACTATCAGCAACCTGAACGATCTGTTCGTAAACCGAGCGCATGGCGCTGCAATTACCGATGATATTGTGCATCCGGTAGCGGTCACCTAACTGACGGCGCAACTTCTCGTTTTCAGAAATCAACCCCTCGCGCTCTTCCAGCTCCTCGCGAATACTAGCCACCGCCTCGGCCAAAATATTGGCAACCAGCTCCAGAAACCGCCGGTATTGGTTAAGCACTTTTTCGTCGTTGGTAATCGATAGGTCAATACTCATGGTGCCAATCACGGCTTTACGATAAATAATCGGAACGCAAATAAAGGCGGTCTGACTACCGGTGCGCGATTTGGTCAAATTCAAAAAACGTGGATCTTTAGTAACATCGGGAATCAGAGCGGACTGCCCGGTCTGGGCCACTCGACCGGTAATCCCCTCGCCCAATTTGTACTGCCCACGTTTTTTCTCTTCAACAGTCAACCCGCACGAAGCTTCGATCACAAAAATGTCGGTATCTGGTTTACGCAACGTAAAAGTTCCGCGAGAAACGCCGAGTTCATTTTCCATGATATCAAGCACGTCGACCAGCAACTCGGAAACGGTATGCGGGTGGGTAGCCGCCGCCTGAGAAATCTGATAAAGAATAGCCAATTCCTTTTCGCTCTGCGCTGAAAATCCAATCGAGCCGGGCATAATAAACTCCTAATTTGTATTATCTATTTACTTCATAAACAATAATGTATCAAAAATCCATCTTTTTCTCTGTTTTAATTCTGCTGACTCCTAGTTTTAAAAAATAATATCAGACTCAATTAGTCGTATATTCGTTGTCTTTATTGTGCTCAAACATAACTTGATATACAAAAATGTAATATACATGCCTCATGCGACACAAGTGTACCTTTTATCAATTTTTGCAGGTTGACTTTCTGCTGAAAAAGCATACTCTCCAGTCTCTTGAGTTAGCGGGGTTTTTAAACATGAATACTAAAGAAATTTTTCAAACCGGATTTCCAGAACCACAAGGTCTTTATCATCCGGAAAATGAGCACGATGCCTGCGGCGTCGGCTTTATCTGTAATCTGCACGGCAAGAAGTCGCATGACATTATTCATCATGCACTCGAGATCTTGGTGCGCCTCACCCATCGCGGCGCTTGTGGTTGCGATCCGCTAACCGGCGACGGCGCGGGCATTCTCCTGCAGATCCCCCACGACTTCTACAAAATTGAATGTGCCAAACTCGGCATCACCCTGCCCGCCGAACAGGAATATGGCACCGGTCTGGTTTTCCTTCCGCAGGATGAAGCCCAGCGCAAGGCCTGTATTGAAATGCTGGAACAGGCGATTGAAGAAGAAGGTCAAAAATTGCTGGGCTGGCGCAAAGTCCCCACCTGCAATCGGTTGATCGGCGAGACCGCCAAAGCCTCCGAACCGTTCATCATGCAGGTCTTCATCGGACGAGGTAAAGGCGTCAGCGATGCCCGCACCTTCGACCGCATGCTGTATATCATCCGTAAGGTGGCCGAGAATCGGATTTTCCACTCCGAACTAAAGGATAAAAACGACTTTTACATCCCGACACTCACCTGCCGTATTATCATTTATAAGGGATTGCTCCTCCCCGAGCAGATGGAATTCTACTACCCCGACCTGCTCGACGACAATTTCACCAGCGCGCTCGCCCTGGTGCACCAGCGCTTCAGTACCAATACTTTCCCAGCCTGGAAACTGGCCCAGCCGTTCCACGTCCTTTGCCATAACGGCGAGATCAATACCCTGCGCGGAAATTTCAACTGGATGAACGCCCGCCAAGGACTCCTCAAGTCGCGTCTCTTCGGCGATGATATCCAGCGGCTTTTCCCGATTATTCAACCGGGACTCTCCGACTCCGCCTCGCTCGACCAAGCGGTCGAACTGCTTTATCACGGCGGACGTTCCCTGCCGCACATTATGAGCATGCTCATTCCCGAAGCGTGGCAGAACCATAAGACGATGAGCGCCGAGAAAAAGGCTTTCTACGAATACCATTCTTGCCTAATGGAACCATGGGACGGCCCCGCCTCGATCCCCTTCACCGACGGCACCTGCCTCGGCGCGATCCTTGACCGTAACGGTCTGCGCCCCTCACGTTATATCGTCACCAAAGACGGCTACGTCATCATGGGCTCCGAAACCGGCATCATGGATATCGACCCCGCCAACGTGGAACGTAAGGGTCGCCTCGAACCGGGCCGTATGTTCCTCGTCGATATGGAAAAAGGGCGCATCGTGCCCGACGAAGAAATCAAACATGAAATTGCCACCGCCCAACCGTACGGCACTTGGCTTCAGGAAAATCTCGTCCCGCTGGCAACCCTGCCTTCGGAAGAGGCCTCCGGTTGCGATCCGGAAACTCTGCTACAACGCGAGCGGATGTTCGGCTATACAATGGAGGATCTAAACCATATTCTCTCGCCGATGGCCAAAGAAGGCGCCGAACCCAGCGGTTCGATGGGTATCGACACCCCACTGGCTGTCCTCGCCGAAAAACCGCAGCTCCTTTATAACTATTTCAAACAGCTTTTTGCACAAGTTACCAATCCACCGCTCGACGCCATCCGCGAAGAACTGGTTACTTCACTGCTCACCAATATCGGCGCCGAACAGGATCTTTTTGCAGAAACACCAAAACACTGTAACCAGCTGAAACTAGAGCATCCGATCCTGACCAACGACGAGCTGGCCCGCATTCGCAAACTCCAATCCGGAAACCTCAAGTCCATCACACTGCCTATCCTCTATAAAGAGACAGAAGGCGGCGCAGGACTGCGTGCCGCACTGGAAAAACTTTGTACAGAAGCCTCTAAAGCGATTGAAAGTGGCTACACCCTGCTGATTCTCTCCGACCGACAGGCCGATCAGGAAAATGCGCCGATTCCAGCACTGCTGGCGACCGCCACCGTACACCATCACCTGATTAAAAAACTCCAGCGCACCCGTTGCGGACTGATTGTCGAAAGCGGCGAGCCGCGCGAAGTACATCACTTCGCCATGCTCATCGGCTACGGCGCGGGCGCGGTCAATCCCTACATGGTCGGACAGATCATGGACGACCTAATCAAACAGGAGCTACTGACCGGAATTGACTGGAAAACTGCAAAGAAAAACTTCATCAAGGCCATCAATAAAGGACTGCTCAAGGTGATGTCCAAGATGGGGATCTCTACGTTGCACAGTTATCGCGGCGCACAGATTTTCGAAGCGGTCGGTCTGAACAGCGAAGTGATCGACGCCTACTTCACGGGTACCGCTTCGCGCATTGGCGGTATCGGCCTCGACGGCATCGCCCGCGAAGTTAACGCACGCCATCAGTCCGCGTTCCCGAAACGTCCAGCCGACAAAACCCTGCCGCTCGACATCGGCGGCACTTACAAGTGGCGACGTAACGGCGAGGAACACTTGCTTAATCCGCTGGCGATTGCCAAGTTGCAGGAATCCGTCCGTACCGATAACGCCGAACGCTTCAAGGAATTCTCCGACCTCGTTAATCAGGACAACCGTACGACCTACACGTTGCGCGGCCTCTTTGAATTCAAAAAAGATCGCACACCGATTCCGCTCAGCGATGTCGAACCGTGGACCACGATCGTCAAACGCTTCAAAACCGGCGCCATGTCCTACGGCTCCATCAGCAAAGAAGCGCACGAGACTCTGGCCATCGCTATGAACCGGATCGGCGGCAAGAGCAACTGCGGCGAAGGCGGCGAGGATGATGACCGTTTCCTGCCGGACGAAAATGGCGACCTGCGCCGCTCCGCCATCAAGCAGGTGGCCTCCGGCCGCTTTGGTGTGACCAGTAATTATCTGACCAATGCCGACGAGCTTCAAATTAAAATGGCACAAGGTGCCAAGCCCGGCGAAGGTGGACAACTGCCCGGCCATAAAGTCAAACCGTGGATTGCTAAAACCCGCCACTCGACTCCATACGTAACGCTAATTTCCCCGCCGCCGCATCACGACATTTATTCGATCGAAGATCTGGCCCAGCTCATCTACGACTTAAAGAGCGCCAACCCATCAGCCAGCGTCACCGTGAAACTGGTTTCCGAAGTCGGCGTCGGCACCATTGCCGCTGGCGTTTCCAAAGCCAAAGCCGATCTCGTTCTAATCTCCGGCTACGACGGCGGAACTGGAGCTTCACCGCAGTCCTCCATCAAACATGCCGGCCTGCCGTGGGAACTCGGTCTGGCCGAAGCCCAGCAAACCCTAGTACTCAACAAGCTACGCAGCCGAATTCGTGTGGAGTGCGACGGCAAACTGCTAACCGGACGCGACGTCGCCGTCGCCGCCCTGCTCGGTGCCGAAGAATTTGGTTTTGCAACCGGCCCGCTGATTACGCTCGGTTGTGTCATGATGCGGGTCTGCCACATGAACACCTGCCCCGTTGGCGTTGCCACACAAGATCCGGAACTGCGCAAAAAATTCTGCGGCAAACCGGAATATGTCATCAACTTCTTCCGCTTCGTCGCCGAAGAGTTGCGCCAGATTATGGCCGGCTTCGGTTTCCGAACCTTGGACGAAATGGTTGGACATCGCGAACTGCTCGACGTTCGTGAAGCCATCGAAAACTGGAAAGCCAAAGGACTCGATTTCTCAAAAATCCTGTATTCACTGCCCATCGATGAAACCACTCCGCTACGCTGTACAGAAAAACAGAGTAACGACCTGACCGACGCGCTCGATCATGAACTGATCCGGCAGGCGAAGCCCGCACTGGAACGCGGCGAACGGGTTGTAATTCATGCGCAGATTCGCAACGTCCACCGCACGGTCGGCGCGATGCTCAGCAACGAAATTTCCAAACGCTACGGCGAACGCGGTCTGCCGCACGACCGGATCACCGTTCATGCGACGGGCTCTGCCGGACAAAGCTTCGGTGCATTCAGCGCACAGGGCATCACCTTCCGTGTCACCGGCGATGCCAACGACTATTTCGGAAAAGGCCTCTCCGGCGCGAAACTCATCATCCGTCCACCGGAAGATGCCACCTTTGTCGCCGAAGATAACATCCTCATCGGCAACGTCGCCTTCTATGGTGCCACACGTGGCGAAGCCTACATCCGCGGCCGGGCTGGCGAACGCTTCTGTGTACGCAACAGCGGCGTTCATGCCATCGTGGAAGGCATCGGCGACCACGGGTGTGAATACATGACCGGCGGAAGCGTAGTCGTCCTCGGCCCAACCGGCCGCAATTTTGCCGCCGGTATGAGCGGCGGTATCGCCTACGTGCTCGACGAAGCCGGCGACTTTATTGAAAACCGTTGCAACCCGGAAATGGTCGACTTCGATCCGCTCACCAAAGACGACATCGCCAATCTATGCGAGCGGCTCGAAAAACATCTGGAGTACACCGAAAGCGCCGTCGCACGGCGACTTCTACACAACTGGCAAAACTCCGTGAAGAAATTCATCAAAGTCATTCCGGTCGACTACAAACGCGCCTTGCAGCGCATCGCCGACGAAAAACGGACGGGAGAATAAGGGGGCGGGGAAGACCTGAGGCTGGAGGCTTGAGACCTGAGGGAGAAACGCTTTGGGAGAAAGACCTGAGGCTGGAGACTTGAGGAAGAAACGCTTTGGGAGAAGGCCTGAGGGAGAAATAACGTGAGAGATCCAAAAAAACTGAAAGCTTTTGAGCTAGCCGATAAACTGGCGGTGCAGGTTTATCAGGAAACGCGGTCTTTCCCGAAGGAAGAATTATTTGGACTAGTTTCGCAAATGCGGCGGGCGGCAGTTTCTGTCCCGTCAAATATTGCGGAAGGATGCGGAAGAACAACTGAAAAGGAATATTTGCAGTTTCTCGCGATCGCCTATGGATCACTGAAGGAACTGGAATATCAGATTTCGCTTGCAGCAAAATTAGGATTTCTGGAAAAACCATCCGAACTAGCCGCAACCGCTGATGAAACAGCAAGAGTTTTGAATGGTTTGATTAATGCATTGAAGAAGTGAGCAGGTAAGCCCGGCGCCGTAGAGGTTCTCAAGCCTCAGGCCTCAGGCCTCAAGCCTGCTCTCCGAAGGAGAGCACCATGGGAAAACCAACAGGATTTAAAGAATTCGAACGCAAGACACCAGCCGAACGGCCGATTGTTGAACGCATCAAGGACTACAACGAAGTCTATCGTCCGTTCCCAGAAGATAAACTTCAGGAACAGGCCGCTCGCTGTATGAACTGCGGCATCCCGTTCTGTCACATCGGCTGCCCGCTCGGGAACATCATTCCCGAATTCAACGACCTCACCTACAAAGGTCTTTGGAAAAAAGCCTGGGAAACGCTTTCGGCCACCAATAACTTTCCGGAATTCACCGGACGCATCTGCCCCGCCCCGTGCGAAGAAGCCTGCGTACTCGGCATCAATGAGCCGCCGGTTACCATCGAGAACATCGAAAAAGAAATCATCGAGCACGCCTTCCGCGAAGAGTGGGTGGTTCCTGTCGTTCCGGAAATCCGCACCGGCAAAACCATTGCCGTCGTCGGCTCCGGCCCGTCGGGTCTCGCCGCCGCCCAGCAGCTCAACCGCGCCGGACACACCGTCACCGTATTCGAACGTGCCGATCGCCTCGGCGGACTGCTCCGCTATGGCATTCCCGATTTCAAACTCGAAAAATGGGTCATTGACCGACGGATCGAAATTCTAAAGGCCGAAGGTATCGTCTTCAAAACCAGCATAGCGGTCGGCACCGACATTTCCGCCGAAGAACTGAAAGCTTTCGATGCCGTCGTACTGGCCATCGGATCAACCATTGGGCGTGACATGCCGATACTGGGCCGCGACCTAAAAGGTATTCACTTCGCAATGGACTTCTTGCCGTTGCAAAACAAAACCTGCGCGGGCGATTATCCGGAACCGCTAATTTCCGCCCAAGGTAAAAATGTCGTCGTCATCGGCGGCGGTGATACCGGCTCCGACTGCGTCGGAACTTCAATCCGCCACGGCGCGCGCAGCGTCATCAACTTCGAACTCTTCCCGGAACCGCCGGGCGACCGCCCAGCGCATCAGCCTTGGCCCTACTGGCCAATGAAACTGCGCACCAGCTCCTCACACCGCGAAGCGGGCGAAGATCCCCGCCGCTACTGCATGCTCACCAAAGAATTCAACGGACAAAACGGAAACGTCACCAGCGTACGCACCGTCAACATAGAATTCACCCGCGAACGCCAGACCGGAAAATCTAACATGGAAGAAATCCGCGGATCACAAAAAGACTGGCAGGCCGACCTCGTCCTGCTCGCCCTCGGCTTTGTCGGCCCGGAACGCGACAACGCCATCAAAGCGCTCGGTGTCGAACTCGACGGACGCGGCAATATCAAGGCGGATGAAAAAACCTATCAGACCTCGGTCGAAAACGTCTTCGCCGCCGGCGACTGCCGCCGCGGACAATCACTCATCGTCTGGGCCATCTCCGAAGGACGCGAAACCGCGCGCTGCGTCGATCAATATTTAATGGGCGAGACCAGCCTGCCGACCCGCGGCCCCGCGGAGCTTCCGCGCCGCTAGGCGCGGGCGTCAGAGGACGGAGGACAGAAGTCAGAGGTCCGCAGCCTGGAGTTTTTTCAAACACCTGTGGTGAGCTGCCTGCCGTGAGCAATGCCGAACGGTCGAACCATTGGAACTTCCGGGTTCTTTTTTTCCAATGCTTGGAAACTGTAGGTGCGGGCGATGACCGCGCCCACCGTGCGCGGTAGAGTTTTTCCAACCATTGGAAAAAGTGAGGTATGTTTTTCCAAAGTCTAGAACGATTTCTTCCACCCGAGCTATTGCGAGAGAGACTGGTGCAACGCGCCAGCAACGAAACGCAGAGGAGCGGCAAACCGTGGAACCTGTGCCGCCAACGGCGGTATTTATGACGCCACAGGCGTTATGTTCAATCCGCCGTCTTTATCAAATTATCGGAGTTCTACCGTGGAGGCGACAACTACTCCACAGGTACTGATCCCGGTCACATTTCTGAATGCCGATCTATGAAAACGAGCTTGCCACGCTCCAAGCGTGGTCGATTACTGTTCAAAAAGAAGGGGAAATCTCTCGACTATGAATCAGGCGGACTGACCCGTTTCCTTGGTAGTCGGCCACGCCCATAACGCCGTCCATCATGATGTTGAGCAAGGGCTTGATCCACTGGGCTTGGCCCCAGTCGAGGTTCTTCCGTTCGATCCGCATGAGGGACGTTCCCGTCCCGATGGATAGCAGGGCAATCCGGTCGTGGCGCGGGGGTTTTTTCAAGGCGCGGTGGTCTTGTGTTTGCGCCAGCGCCGCCATGCTCGGATTGTTGGCGAACACGCCGCCGTCAATGTAGCCGTCCACCGCCGGGAAGAACGTAGGCGCGGCGCTGGTGTAGAGCGCCACCTTGTACGCCAGCCGGTCCCCGTCGCTATCCGGGCCGGGGAAATTGTGGAAGAACTTAGGCGACCATGCCCGGCGCGACGCGTCCGGGTTCTCGTTGTCGAGGTCAAAGGCCGGGATGAGAACGCGCTTGCCCAAATCCTTCAAGCGGGAGTCGCCGAAAATGCGCCGGAGTTCGCGAGTCAGTGCCTTGTTGCCGTACTGCGCCCCGACTACGTTGCCCAGGTCTTTCAGGTTGTCGAGCCATGAATCGTCGAAAATGTCCCGGCCCTTCTGCTCGTACAGGGCGCGTATGTCGGCGAGCGGTACGCCGTGGGCGATGCCAAGCGCAATGATCCCGCCGGTTGACGTGCCGGCCAGCAGGTCGGCTTAGTCGAGCCAGCCTGGAACTTCCTTCCCGATCCGGTCAAGCAGCACGAGGGAAAGCAGCCCACGTATGCCGCCGCCGTCGAGTGACAAAACCCGAAATGCAGCCATTGCGACGGTTCTCCCTCGTTGGGGCACATTACGCCAGTGCAATGTGCGTGCTGTCAGCGCTCGGCACGGATGCGGTAGAACAAGACAGCGTTGGTCGCACCCATGTCTATGA
>JBBQSL010000076.1:0-14519 GCA_038213895.1 Kiritimatiellales bacterium
ACTCCGCGCTGCCCACCAAAGATAAATGGAATGGTTTTCTGCCCGTTAAAGAATGGCTCAAGCAGATCTTCGTCCGTTCCGTCGGCATATCGTTTTTGCCGACACTGAGCAAAACCAGCCAACGAAACGCCGGATTGAAGCCGCAGGTATTCAGCCAGATAAAACTTCCCCTCCTCAACCGTTCCGGTTTCTGGACAAATTCCAATGCCTGGACGCGATTCAACCGAAAAAAGATCGCTGGTTTTAACGGTTTTTATGTCCGCAAGATTCCCTGTTAGATAATTTTCAAGATCGTCCGCTTTCATCCACGGATCAACCGTTTTCTTGGTCGCCTTGCCCGGCTTCTTCAAAACTTTCGTTAACGGCTGCGGAAGGTCGCAGAGTTCTCTTTCGGCGGGTTGCAGGACGGTCAATGCGCTGCCATCGTATTGCAGGTCGACGGGCGCTGGGACGCACAATTTCCCGTCCAAGACTGGAAAAATTCCAATCGTTTTCAATCCGCCGAAGCGGAATGAACTGTTTTTATTTTTATCGTTTCCACCGGCTTTATGCTCATGCTCAAAGTCCTGCCGCTCCATTTGATGGAGCGCGGAAAGCAGGGCGTTATGAAACACCTGCGGCACTGGCCATTTAGCACCGGCACCAACGGAGCTGGCGGCCATGGGGCGAGCATCCGGAAAAAAGAGGACGTCGCGCGGTTCAATCTGAAGTTCATACCATTTTTCCATATTAGTCTTCTCCCCGTTGACGGTTAATAAAGGTGGAGGCCAAAAACAGATTTGTAAAATCGTCCAGCCGATCATTCGGCAACGTGCAAAGGTAATCGAGCGCACCTTCTATGGTTGAGCCTTTGACTTGCGCCTGTTGTGAGAGAACGTGCTCGAACTCCTTTTTGATAATCGGCTTGAGATCAACCGAGGTTTTTTCTTTGAGCCGGTATGGTTTAAGCAGTTCCGCCAGCGCATACGGGAATCGCCCTGAGAACGTTTCATCGTCGGTTTTCTGGGTGAAATCCCGATAAACAGCCAGTGCGTTTTCGTTCCATCGAGCCCCCCATTCGATGATTTCACCGGAACGTTTCATCAGCGATAGTGCAAAGGCCCCGCATTGATATTCTCCATCCTCTTTCTTGGCGTATTTCTTCGCCCGCTTTTCTGCGTTCTGCGCTTCGCGCACCAAAGCTTGGAGCGGATGTTTGCAATGACCAATCACAATCCCGCACGACGCATCGGTGGCAGGGCCGGGAACAATCAGCGGATAGTTTTCATCTGCCAATACAAAACCGGACTGTGTAATCCCCAGATTATACTTATTTTGCTCCCTGCTCAGTGCCGCAGCATCGCCCCGGAAAAGAGCCCTCAAATCGGCAGCGCAATCGAGTGCCTTATCGGCAGGAACAATGCAGAGAACATCATCGCCCCCGGCATAAACCAGTAATCCGTCATATTGTTCCGTTACGCGCCGTGCCAAATGCGTGGCAAAATTGGCGAGAGCTTCACTGAACTGCGTATGGTAGGAAGGCGTCAACTTTCGCGCCTCATCCTTGACACAACCCACTAATCCATCGGCAACCTGTTGTTTAACGGAAGGCATCAGCTCGCCGCTCAATCTCTTACCGATCTGGTCGCCATCAAAGGCGATGACTGCGACGTATGGGTTATTCGGATGTTCTTCTGTTCCTTTCGCTTCATTTTTTGCGGCAATCCCGGGAAGAGAATCCATTCGGAGTGCATTTTTGAAAACTTTCTCTTCAATGTGGAGCTGGTTCAGCAACCCACCTTTTGTTTCAACCCGGCACCAAAGCCGTTTGATGATGGAAAGTGCGCCATACGGACCTTCGTCTTCAAACTCCGGTGTTGTTTGAAGATTTTTCCAGACATCCTCATTACCAATGACTTCCTCCTTACCGGAAAGCACATCCTTGCGGGCCATCCGCTGATGTTCATCGGTGACAAACTGATCAAAATCCCGTGTATTGCGGCGGGCGGCCAGTAGTTCGGAAACCTCACCAAAGGTCTTCTGCCATTCGCTGATTTTTTCCAGCGGTTTGGCCGCCCAAGCCGTTTGTGCAAAAAGGTCAATCTGCCGATCCCAGCGTTGCTTCATGTTTTCAAGATTCGTCTGGTTTTCCACCTTGGCCAGTTCGCAAAACCGTGTCCAACAGACTTCAGAAATGCGATGCAATTCAAGGTCAATCGCCTGGCGGGCCTTTTTCGCGAACTCCTCCTCACGCCCTTGAGGAACCAATGCAAAAAACCGATTAGGTAAGGTCGGGCTGAGAAGTTTGCGGGCACTATCAATGCGATCATCAAACGATCCGTCCTTGTATAGTCGCTGCCAAAGAGAATCTCCGCCGTATTTAATTTTGCTGTAAAGCTCTTGATGCAACGCATCAAAAACACCTTGCGCTCGAAGGGCCGGGAAAATCAAATGATCGGGCCCAAGTTCATCCGTAATCGCTTTGATTGCTGTGCCCGTAAGCCACGAAAGCAGGTAAGAACCGCACCACAAATCGCGGGTTGATCTGGCCTGCGCAATAAACTCCTGCACTGGACCGATCTGGAAGAGCAGGAAGGACCCGCAGATGTTTTTGTTTTCATCGCGACAGCCTTGCAAAGCAGAGGCAACGCCCATGTGATTCCAGATCGTATGATCAGGAATTCGGGTGTCCGCAGGGAAAAACGCCAGTTCGTGTCCGCCAGAAGATCGCACCGACTCCTCCATCCAACGCCTCCAATGAATAAAAAAATGCTGTCGAACCTGTTCTTCCGGAGATGCAGCTGGATCAACCTGAATCCCCTTCTGAACATTCTGGAGAACCTCAGCCGCCAAATCGAGAGTTGGAACAGAACTAAAAACATACTCAGCAGAACCTAACGGATGCTTAAATTTTGAACCGTTGCCGAACGGCGTAATTTTCTGCCCTTTTCCAAACCCTGAAATCCGGTCGGCTTCGGCAGCAAACCAATCGGAATCGTTCAGTCCTTTGAGCCAGCCATAATATGCAGAGGTATCGTCTCCAGGCAAAGCCGCCTTCACAAAGCCCATCGCAATTTCTTCATGTACCTTAGTGAAATCGAGTGCCTTACACGGCGGATCGTGCAGAAAGGCCATCAGTTTAAATTTCCAGAACTCTGTCTTATCCATAGGGTTTCCCTTTCTATTCCCAGGTTAATTTCAAAATCTGCCAGCCGGAGATTTTCTCCGCCGGAACTTCGTCGCCAATCCCCGGACGGAAGTTTCCGATATAATCCGGCGATACGATCCAGACTTCGGAAAAGGTCTGATTTCCAAAGGTTGGAAGGTTTTCCGCCGAAAGAGTCAGGACGGGACGCTCACTCGACGGAGCCAGCCCGCAACCTGTAAATTTTTCCGCTACACGAAGCGTGTTGCCATGCCCCCAAAAGGAAACTACAGTGCCTCCGTTTAAAGCCTCGCGCAAGATTTCCAGCGTCTGCATTTCAATGGTTACGTTGCGCCGGATCAGCGAGAGCGGGAACGAATTGCCGATTAGAATGGATTTGCTTGTTTGCATGGGTTCTCTTTTACTTCAACTCCATTCTGGTTTTCCAGTTTTAGGACGTCTTTGGACGTCCGTCCTTAATTTGAATCGTCCGGTATTCGTATTTCGTTTTCCGTAAATCAGGAATGAGACGGGTCGCCAGCGTTTTCCCCATCACGGCTGCAACTTTTTTCCGAACCCTGGAAAGGGCACGGCGAAAATTATCGTCATGCTCCTTCACGGTCCTGTCTTCCGGGGCCGATGCGGTGTTGCGGCTCTGAATAAAAACCTGGGCAACATCGAATTCTGTGCGGGTAAGCTCCAGCTCCGTCCCGCCAATGGACAGAACCCCGGTTTTGAGGTCTAAAACCACCGGCGGTTCAACGACCGCCTCCGGGGCTATGGTGCGAAACAGCGAAACCATGTGACTGTAGGAGGCGGGGAGTTTGCCCGATTCCTGTTCGTACCACCCGCGAACCCGCACGAAGGGGATTTCATAAAGCTGAATCCGGGCGGCTTTTGCTTCCTGAGCATTTTGAGGAAAGAGAAAGTCTCTGTGGTTAGAAATAAAAAAATCATCAGCCAGCACATGACAAACCCGATCCTGTTCACGTCCAAGCAACGACATACAGGCAAGCATCAAGGCGCTCATGGCTTTACGTCCGCCGGCAATCGAGGCCATAATTTCTGTATCAGGCTGTTCGGTATATTGCCGGAGAACGCTCAGCATAAAATCGGACGCGGCACTGCTTTCTGCCGGGGTTGAAATATCGTCAAAATCCCGCCGCCCGTCACCAATCACATGGATAGAGTCAGACGAACCAAATGCTAGTTTGTCTTCTACTGAAAGTTTTTCGGTAAGCAAAGCCGTACAAAGCAGAACCCATCCCTTCTGCTCTATGAGCAGCTCTTTTGCTTTCTCTCTCCCAGTCGATGTTGTGATAATGACAACCTTGTCGGGAATCCACGGTTCTTCTTGATGGGCCAGAGCCCAAACGGTTTCTGTAAGTATTGCCGGTGAATTCCCTGTAACAGCCACCAGCAATCTATCAAAAGATTCCTTGCTAATAACGGACTCACTCATGGTGAAGACTATATAGCCATTTGCATACTATTCAATATCCAACTCTTATACTTTGAAAATTATTAACTATTCAACATCCTTTGGAGAATCCATTGGGATTTTTGCACTGCACCGCATTATTAAACAAAGTTTTTACTCCATTCGGTGAAGATTTGCCATCCGGGGACGAACACCCACAGATGGCCTCCGCAAACGGGGTGGTTACGCCGCCTTAACGGCCACTGCACCCCGCAGTTCCTGCTCCAGCTCTTCCGCGAGCGGGTCGAAAACCTGTCGGAGTTGGTTATCGAACTTTTCCACATATTTCATGGCGGCTGACATGGTGGGCGGTTTGGCGCAAATCCGCTTAAACAACGATCTCCTATCTACACCAGCCACCTATTGACCGGATTTATGAGACACATCCTGACAGATGAGGGGGGACATAGAGCGTCCCTGGAAAATAAAATGATAAAAAAAGAGGTCAGAGGACAGAGACAGAGGTCAGAGGTCAGGGGTCAGAGGACGGAAGACAGAGATCAGAGGTCAAGAATATTGACCGCAAAGAAAAGAAGAGGAAAGCATCAGAAAACGTCAAAAAACCTGTGGCTGCGAACGTCGGGCATGGATGCAGTTGCAAAGATGCGCAGCCACCGTCCGCACCCACAGAAGAAAATAACGGCTACAGAATTTTAAATACGCACAAAATCGGTGACGACAAACGCAGACGACCAGACCGGTTGTCATGAAGTTTTAAAATGGATAACCAGCGCGGCGTTCAAGGCCACACCGATCTTGCGCAAAAAGGACAAACTGAGGTTCGTATAATTACCGGACTCCAGTCTGGAAATGGCCGGTTGCGACGTGTGCGCCCGGCGAGCCAGTTCGGACTGTGTTATATCCGCTTTCAGGCGAAGCTGAATCACCTCTTCAGCCAGATTGAATTCGTCCTCGAACGAATCATAGGCCGTTTTAAAAGCTGTGTTCTGCATCTCTTTTTCCAATGCAACCTTGTAGGACTTCATTTTAATCATGGATATTGCCTCCTGAAAATTCATTCATTATACGAATCGCTCGTTCTATTTCTCTTCGATCTGTCTTTTGCTCTTTTTTCACATAGCCGGAGGTCACCACATACACCCGGTCTTTGTAATGGAAGTAAAACAGGCGGACAATATTGCTTCCTAACTTTACCCGCAGCTCTTTCAGCCCACTGCAATCTTTTAGCATTTTCGCATGAGGTAACGGCAGTTGCGACCCGAACCGCTCCAGCAATCCAACCGTTCGAAACACTTTTGCCCGCATTTTTACGTCGAGTTTTTGTATAAACTCAATCGCGGGATCCATCAGTTCGACTTCATAGTTCACGATCCGGTTATATCAAATTTGATATCACTGTCAACCTGTCCTGCCGGAAAAATGCCGGAAATTTTTGACGTTGCTCCGGGCAAACAGGAGTGTCCGCCCCACATGAACATTCAACAGCACGAGAAACGCGGACACCGACCGCATCTACAGAATCGGGCTTGCAACTAAACAGCCTTGCACATGGCTTGAATTTCTTCCGCAACCATTTTTTTCAATTTAGCGGGAGCCAGCACGCGGGCCTGTTTCCCCATGCTCAAGACCCAGCCGATGACATTGGAATACGGTTGTTTGCTGCTACCACTGCTCACCGGGAATGAAATCTCTACACTGCCGTCTTTGCGTTTAACTACCTTTTGATCCACATGCCACTGTTTGAGGTGAATGCGGGACGTGGACGCGGCATCAATGCGGATGCGTACCGTTTCCGGCTTGCCCTGCATGGAAGCATAACGCCCAAACAGCTTCCGCTTCAGTTCCTCCGGATCAAAGTCCTTCGGCACCGTAAAGGGTTCCCCCGAATCCTTGACCTCTGCCACCCGGCTGATTGCCAGTTGCAGGATGTCGCCTTTATAATGACTACGGGCGAACAGATACCACTCCCCTTCAATATTGGCGATGTGCAGAGGATCAAGCCGATAGGTTTGCAAACTGTCCGCGCTGATGCTTTGGTAGTTAATCTCCACGGTATGGCGTTTTAACATGCACTGGCACAATTGATCCCAGATACCAAACTCCACCATCACCGACGGCGGTGGCAGAAAACTGAACCCCTTCAAAATACGGTCTGGAGTTGTGCCGACATGACCGCTCGCGGTATCCAGCACCTGCTCGAAGAAATGATTCAGCATTTTACCCAGTGGCAGATCGTGATACTGCGCCAGCGCATGACGAGCCAGCAATAACGCCGTCAGCTCGCCTTCCCGCATTGAAATCGCTGGGAAGCTCCAGGTGGGTTCCTTGTAGAAATAACCTTGCCGCTTGCGGTCGTATTCGATGGGCGCTTGCAGACGGTCGCGCATGAACTCTACGTCGCGCTTGATGGTGCGCTCATCGACCTCCCACTCCGCCGCCAACACTGGAACCGACGGAAACTCCCCGGCGCGAATCCGCCGATCAATATCCACATGCCGCTCAAACTGGGTGTTGCTGCGTTTCATTGGCTGATCGCATCACTCCAGTGTCTTCAAAAAGGTACGCGGGCTAAGGATGGTCTGTCTGGCTTTGGCAAAGTCAGACTCGTTTCGAGTGATGATCGTCTCAATGAATTCCTGTCTGGCCACTGCGCTTTGAACCGCATCCTCAAAATCGGAAATATCACTGTCGAGGGCTTCCAAAACAACGAGCCGATCTACGGCGGCGATTTCGAAGATCGCGAGCAAATCCCGCAGGAACGAGCGGGCTGAATCCTTGTCCTTGGCCTTGCAAACAATGTAATAGAGGTCGGTAACTGTGGTTGCCGTCAGATAGAGCTGAATCTCCTTTTGCCGAGCAGTTCTCAAGAGTTTTGCCGCATCCTCATAGAACGGGGCGCGGTTCAGGGCAATGTCTAGAATGACATTGGTATCGACCAGAATTTTCATGCGTATTTTTCCCGAAGATAACCCTGCTTCAGAGAGTCGACGTCAAGACCTTCCAGCACGCCCGTCCATTTAACCAAGAAGCGGTCGACACTACATGCTGAGGTATCCTTTTCCATAACGGGCTGTTTCATGACGATAAACAGCTCTACAGGACGGTTCGCCATCCTGGACATTTCGGGGATCCGGATGGTTCCATCCTTCTGAATTGTCGTCTCAAATTTATATGTTTCCATAATCGTCTCCTGTAACGGTCACTTCCTTACTACAAATCGAGAATTCAATCCATCCAAAAAACGCATATCGCCAGTTACAGACCCGATGAAAAGCAGAGTTTGCCCAAACTTCGCTACACATAAGCATTCCTATAAACAGGCATCGGGATATAATTCTCTCAACGCCGCTGAGAGTTTTGGTGGGTTCAAAATTGCCTTTTCGTATCCGAGAACCCTCCTCCTCTTCATTATTTTGCCCACAAATGATTTTGCCAACCCTCTCTCTTTCCGACTGCTACCCCAACCCATCGGCATTCATCAATCGCTCATCGGGAATCTGAGGTGAAGTCGCCAACCTGCGCCGCCCGAATCCGCTGGTCAATATCCACATGCCGCTCAAACTGGGTGTTGCTGCATTTCATGATGTACCTTTCCGTAGTGAGAGGGAGAAAAGCGACTTCACATCAATCAGCTCCAGCGGGATGTCCGGATAGGCCTCCTGAAACGGGCCGTATTTTGATGGGCTGACCCGCGAGGCATCCCACTTCACCCCCAAAGCAAACGGATCGCCGATCATGGGAGTAACCACAAAATCGACTTCGTGTTGCTGTTGCGTACGCCAAAAGTGGATCGCGTCGGAACCAAACCTTTCCAACAGCCGCCGGAAGACCAGATTTTCCAGCAGAGCTCCTCGGTCATCCCGCAGTTGAGGAGGATGGAATGAACCGCAAAACCAATTGCGCAGGCCAAGATCATGAAAATACAACTTCGGCATTTTCCGCAGTTCCTTGACCACGTTGCGGTGAAACGGGCGACAGAGCGACACATGAAACGAACGCTGCAGCAGTCGGACATAGGCATCGACCGTCTGGTTGCTCATGGCCAGCTCCTTGCTCAGCTCATTCATATTCACCAACTGTCCAATCCTCGCCGCCAGCACTTTTCCCAGCATTAAATACTGATTGGGGTGCTTCAATCCGGCTTCCAGCGCATCTTTTTTAACATACGATGTAGCGATTTCCTGAATCACCAGAATCTTCTCTTCTTCCGTAGGAGCCAGCACCGCAGCAGGATATCCCCCGAAACGCATATAGTCGTTTAACGCCTCATTCAGCGGCGCGCGCCGGGCGAGCGGCACGGTGGCTCCGGCGGCGTATTCGATCAAATCCTCCCGCTCCGTAAATCGTAGCATCTCCTCGAACGTGAGCGTCTGCAAACCGAACAACCGTTTCCGCCCGGCCAGCGAATCGGTAAAATGCTCATCAATATAAAAACTCGACGACCCGCTCACCACCAGCTTAAGCTGCTCCCCCCACCGATCGTAGTTATATTTCAGAAAATTAGATGGATCGTTCAGATACTGAATTTCATCAATAAACACCACTGACCGCGACCCGGACGGCGGCGGCGAAACCGCCTCGAACAGGTTGCGGGGATGTGCATTAAACAGTTGCAGGATTTCGGGATCTTCCAGCGACAGAAAATCCACCTGCTCCCCCTGCTGCTTCAGGGTCACGAACAATTGACGCATCAGCGTGCTCTTGCCGATCTGCCGTGCGCCCAGAATCACGCTGATTTCCTTCTGCGCCGCGTGCGCCAGCAATTGAGGATAAATATCTCTATAAATATTCATAACATAAAATTATCAGATATTTTTATGTTGTCACCATATTTTTATCAAAGTGCCGACTTTACTCTGAACCGTCTTCACGCCAATCGGCAATCTTCAATCATAAATCTGCGGCGAAGCCGTCAACTCCCCGGCGCGGATCCGCCGGTCAAGTTCCACATGCCTCTCGAACTGGGTGTTGCCCGAGCAACCACCTCCTCGGCTTGAAGAGCTGAAAAAGAAATGTGGGGCAGACCTTTAAACGGAAATCGAGCAAACAGGGCACTTTTACCCGCGAACGGGGAAAGACGGGTTACCTTGGCGAAAGCCAGTACACAAGCCTGTTTTCCCATACTCAAAACACAGTTGGTAACATTGGCATAGGACTGCTTACTACCACCGCTATTGACCGGGAATGAGATTCCTACACTACCATCTTTGCACGAAACCACCTTTTGATCCACATACCACCGTTTACAAGAAGAGTACGAACTATGGAGACAATATCCGAATACGCACGGGTTTCCGGCTTACCCTGCATAGAGGCATAACGCCCAAACAACATCCGTTTCAACTTTTCCGGATCAAAGTCCACCAAACCCTTAGCAAGCTCACCATCATCGATTTAAGAACAAAATCAGAAAGATCATGAAAACCACAAGACTTAAACAATAAACACCTAAGAGCTTCTTTATAACTGAAGCCGACCTTGTATTTGCTACTTCTAATTGATTACTGACACGACTGATGCTGGCATTTGTCTCACTCAACAGTATTTCATGCTTTGACTCAGCTGATTCTAGAATGACTTTAAAGTTGTCTCGAATGGATGTGCTGATTTGCTGTTCGGTGGTTTTCAGATGCTCGCTAATCACAGAAAGCATCTGTGCCGTGACCGTTTGTGATTCTTTCAATAGCTCACTCTGTAGATTTTCAATTGATTCCGTCAACCCTTCCAAATTTTCTTTCATCGGGCCTAAAGCTGTTTCCACATTAACCATTGCACCGTTACGGGCTGCTGTACTCGCCTTTGACAGACTCTCTTCAATCTTCTCCCTCAATTGGCTAGTCATATCCTTCAGCGGTTCTTTCAGAACCCTTACAAGAAGTTCCTTTAACTCCTGCTCTTCGTTTTGCACCATATCTTCTTGTTTATGTGCGGTCATTATTGCTCCTTCACTTACTACTATTGGTAAACAGTTTGTTTTTTTCTTCGCATACTTGAACCAAAGAAACCAATTTTATAAAGCGCCTTGCAGGCAACTTTTCCTCATCCATGGCATGTTTTTTCGTTCTTATTTCAGCGTAGAATGACTTGGTAATTCGCCCAGAAAAATCATGGCCAAGCTTAATGCTGTCCGACATTCTTTTTTTAAATTTAAGTCTATCTGCCATCTTTGTTTTGATAGCCAGTTCATCAGAACAAAGCTCTTTTTTAAGGCGATTACAGGACTCACGAAAACCCGCGGATTCAGTACTTTTAGTTGAAATCTGCCCCTTCATGGTTTTATTCAAAGTTTCGGCCACACCGCTTAACAAGTGATTACATAATTCATGTACTGACTGAACTGCGGAAGTAACACCATCTCGGCATTTACTCAAGTCTCTTTCGAAGTGAGAGGAAACCCAATATTTGTCTGCAAAATATTCTTTTTCTAACCAGTCTCTTACCAATTGGATCTCTGAATCTGCACACTGAGAAATTTTGTTTCTGGGTAACTTCGCGGTCAGCTTACTTAAAGCTTTTTTGCTTCCACTTACAGCTTCTTCGCCTTCACTTACAGCTTCTTCGCCTTCAGCTACAAAGTCATCAAAAGATTTTATTATGTCTTCATGCCGAGAAGTCAAAAACGCATAAAGATCTTTCCTGTTTTTATTACGAACGGAATCATCTATGCCTTCAGAGAAAATACATTTTCTGACCTGTTTCCTCGCCTCATTCAGAGCTTCCTGATTATCTTTTACATCCTTATTTAACTTTTTTATTTCTTTATATAACCGGCTACATTGCCCAAGCAAAGAACTCACCTTCTTCTGTCGATTTTCCCTGCTGTCATAGAGCCCCTTAATTTCGACCTTAGATTTTTCTAAACCTCTTGCCCTATGTTTAATGACAAACTCATGAGTTTTCATTGCAGCCATTATACGTCCGTGCTCCGTGGCCGAGCGTTCGATATCTATTTGCAGGTCATTAAATAGGCCACCCTTACCATCAATAACAAAGCAAACTTTATCGAACAACTCAGGGTCACTGTTTTGCAACTCCTGCCATGAATTGCCAAACTCAAGTGGATAGAAATATTCGTGCTTTACGTCATCCGGCAGAATTATTTCTGGAAATGAAGCTATTTGCGCTAAAAGCCTTTCGCGAAATTGCTCTTTGGTTGGTTTCACAATATTCTTTAAAAAATTCTGGTAGGACTCAGCGCTGGTTGTGTAGGTGGTGATAATCCGAAATTTTTCTGGCTGATAGCGCCAGTCTACAATTTCAGGAATAGGCAAAACTTCTGCTTTCAGAAAAGAAAGGTCATCTCCTCTCCCAACAAGTAAAATAAGATCAGCCGAGGGGACGTACTTTTTAGCGACATCACGTACATGTAACGCTTCGCCCGCGTTGCTGGCATTCTCACCTGGGAGGTCAAGAATATTGACGTTAAGATTATGGTTATTTGATTCACAAAAGTATTTTCGCGGGATTTTTACTTCAACCGGACTGCTTAATGAAAAAGCTCCACTCTCCACTCGCGCCCTAAGTTTTTTAAGTTCTTTTTCAATGCCTTTATCATCAAGCACATCGTTTGTATTAATATCACTGGTCAATCGCCATGCATTATCATGAGATAAGGAATATCGCGTAGCCGTGGCGGTTGCTGACTTTCCTTGACTCCGACCACCTCGCAGAATCTTCGCCACATCGTTGTGCACTCCCATTAGTTTAAGCAAAAGTGTTGTCTTGCCAACTTGGGTTTTCCCGTAAAGAACGACATAGACTTCATTATTCTCACTGGGGAAATACCCTTGAAGTTCTTCATCAAGACTCTCCCGAAAATCGGCGTATGCCTGTTTCGCCCAATGCAATCGCTGCGCATACAGATCACGCCATATAGATAAAAGGACTTCCACTAATGGCCTCCACCATATCTGATTTAAGTGCGCGGACATCGGCAAGTGGTTTTGCCACACGGTCGTGCCGCATGAGTTTTTCATCCATATGGTACCGAACCCTCAGACGGTCATCGAGCCCCTCTCGTATCGCATCCATCAGATCGTCAAAACTGCTGAGATAATGTTCAAGATGTTTATCACGAATTGAATAAATTATTCTTCTACACAGGTCCCGCTGTTCTGCATCCTGCCGCTGTAGTTCACGGGTGACAGCAACAGTAAGCAGTGCAACTCCTAGAACTGCAGCAACGGTACATGCTGCAGTTGCAGCTGCGGCACCACCTGCAGCTGCGGCACCACCTGAAGCTGCGGTACCACCTGAAGCTGCGGTACCACCAGCGGCTACGGCACCACCAAATATTGCGTTATACAGGACAGGAATCGTATCGATTTTCCCATCGGCGGCACCATCAATCGCAAGCATCATAGCGATGGATTTAATGACATTACTTTGAGTTTTACTTAGAAACGTAAACTCTTCATTTATTTTCCCCAAAGCGACTTTCAAATCAGTCCTCTGAAGGTTTCCGGCATCTACTCCAACGACCTCGGGGAATATGTTGGCTATACGAGAAAATTCAAGCGCCAGTGCGGGCAATAATCCAACAGTTTTTTCCAGCTCCTTATTAAAGGTGAGACAACTATCCCTATCAGGATAAAATAAGGTAACTACATTTTCCTGTATATCTTTATTGAGATGTATTGGCACTAAAGGCTGTTTTTCATCCCCATAACCAAGAAGCTTTTGACCACGTTCAGCAACCTCTGCCATAGAAACAGAAATATCCGGCAATCCCAACTTACGAATGGTTGTTTTACCCAAAACATCGACATGGAAAGGCAAAAAACCTTTACTGTTATCACCACGCCACGAATTATTTATACGAGCAGCGTGAATTTCTTCCCGTTCTCCTGAACTCGTGGCAAACCATCGTCCCGCGTTTTTAAAGCCATTTCTAAAACCTTCCTCTGTACCTATATAATTCTTTACCGCTTCTGTGGCCGCATTATCAGCAAATGTCTCTAATGCTTGTTTAAGCTGATTTTTATAATCTTTTCTAAGTTTTTCTTTTCCTTTGTCAAAATAAGACAGGATGTCCTCATAATCCTTTGTTTCATCTCCTATTGCACCTTTCAGGCGGAGCGCATCGCGGATATCATTAAGAACATCAGTCAACTCACCACTCAAAATGCCTTCTAGATGCTTCAGCTGGCGAGTTCTAACTAAGGCAGCGACTCCAACAAACTGGTTCAGTCTTGCTTCAAATTCCGGTCGCCATATATTCTCAAAATCTTCTCCTTTCCCTGTGCAGATAACACGCTCAATTGCATCTCCAATCGGTATCTCAAATACCTCGGCTGCTGATTTTCGAAGCTCCTCACGAGCCTGATCCGTTTTGTGTTCAGTTTTTGAGACCACAATAAGGGGATTAGATCCTTTGAGATTACGGCTGTACATATCTTGAAGAATTCTTTTGTCCCCGTCACTTGCCATTCTGCTTTCGTCGGTCACCACAATACACATTGCTGAACCAATTAAAGACTGACGCATCAACTCTTGCCATGCCGCAGAGTCTTTTGCTTCATAACCTGGAAGAAGAATAAAACCTCTATCCCTGCCTCCAAAAAACTTCTCTGGCACATAAAGTTTGGGGATAATCTGGTTCGACAGTTCTCCCTTCAAAGCCTTCTGGAATTCGTCCTTAGTAAGCTTTTTTTCATTAACGATAAACTGACCGTTTGCACCAACACAAAACTCATCCAACCAACCTTCAGGTTCCAATATCCCAGTACGCTCCAGAACTAGTAACGGTGACTTTTCACCTCTACCTTCATTCCCTTGGATCCATGAGTCATCAAATTGATAAAGCTTTTGCAGGAATGTCGTTTTCCCTGAACCCTGCACACCCGCAACTGAAATTAGAAAGCGGTCATTAAGAAGCTGTGCAATTAGCAATTTTCTAGTTACTTGAGTAAGGGATTCCGTCAATTTCGTGTTTTCAAGATAACTGTCGGTTGC
>JBBQSL010000077.1:0-14271 GCA_038213895.1 Kiritimatiellales bacterium
AGGTTTCGCGATTGGTTCCGCCGCACTGACCGCGATGGCTCTGTTGGCTGCCTATATCGAAGAAATAAAAATGTGGATCGCTAAACTGGCTGGCGAAGGCTCCTTCATGGGATTCACGGCAGAAATGGCTCGCAAAGCCGAAATCATGGATTTCGTCAAAACGTTTGAGTTGCACATCATGAACCCGCTACTTATTTGCGGACTCTTCATTGGCGGCGTGATGGCTTTTGTTTTCTGCGCTATGTCCATGAAAGCGGTTGGTCGCGCTGCTGGCTCGATGGTTGAAGAAGTTCGCCGTCAGTTCAGAGAGTTCCCCGGCATCATGAAGGGAACGCAGAAACCTGATTATGCACGTTGTGTAGCCATTTCTACCGCTGGAGCACAGCGCGAAATGGTAGTTCCTTCCATGCTAGCAATTGTGATTCCTGTTGCAACCGGACTGGTTCTTGGCGTTCCGGGTGTTATGGGTCTTCTTGCAGGCGGGTTGACCACCGGCTTTGTATTGGCCACCATGCTCAACAATGCGGGTGGCGCGTGGGATAATGCCAAAAAGTACATCGAACGCGGTGCTCACGGCGGCAAACGCTTACCTGACGGCAGCAAAAACCCAGTGCATGCGGCAGCGGTCGTTGGCGATACAGTGGGGGATCCTTGTAAAGATACCAGCGGCCCTGCGTTGAACATTCTCATCAAGTTGATGTGTATGGTAAGCGTAGTTTTTGCACCGGTTGTTATTAAATTTTCCCCAGCGATTCAGTCGTGGCTGCACATTGTCACGGTTACCGCTAAATAAGTTCTTTGGAACTTTATTGTTAAAAGGCCGCCCATTCGGGCGGCCTTTTTGTTTTTGGAGTGCGTGCGGGAAGCGGTATCCCGTGCCACGCCGCTTTGATCTTGCCGACAAGCGGTATTCCGTGCGGTGGCAATAATGTAGGGTCGGCTCTATGAGCCGATTGGTGATGCGGCATTTAGAGCAGGTAACGGTTGGAATGTCGTATTTTGTGATTTTGTAGGATGGAGTTGCCATTCCCTCCGGTCATTGCTTTCGTTCCGAAAGCCTCGCTTCGCGTCTCTGTATTTAGAGAGCCTGTTCCCATAACACGCCCCCGAATACGGGAAGCGTGTCCTACAAGCGAGTCGAACGACGCTTCATTCGTTAAATGCTCTAATTCATATAATTCTCACGGCTATTTGAAGGTGCGTGACGTTTTATAAATTCTCCAGCCTGTCCGAAAAGAGGTTGCCCAACGCCTAGCCGCCATAAAATACGCATGGTGGAGATCGGTTCGGCGACCCGGACTTCTTTGAATCGGGGTAGCATAAAAGCGGCTGCGATGGCTCGGGCAATGCTAGAAACAAGGAATACAATCGGCAGTGAGGATAGTAGCTTGATCTGCAGAGGCCCTAGTGTGAATGCCGATGGGGCATGCTCAGCAACGGATGCACCGATCAGCATTCCGCCCGCTACTGAAAAAATGCCGTTGATTACATTATAGTAACTGAATGCACGGGCACGTTTTTGCTGGGTGACGGCATCATAAACAAAGTTGGAGGCGGCTAGGTTGAAGCCTGACCAAGTGGCTCCCGAAACAACCTGCGCCAGCAGGAGTATGATATAGTTGGTTGAGAAAATCCAAAACAGCGGCAGTAAGGGTAAAAGGCAGCTGGTAGCTACCAGAATGGCGCGGTTGCCGTGTCGGTCGCTGAGGGCGCCCCACCAGCGCACAAACAAAGTTTGTGACAATAGGAAGGCGGCCATGTTGGCCGTGAACTGGATGTAAGACCAGTGCAAGTCTCTAAGCATATACACGGCAAAAAAAGGTGAGGCAATTTGGGTGGCTCCGTTCACGAGGGCAACGGTAAAGGTGAAGCGGGCAAAGTTGGATCGCGGAGTAGCTCGCACAAAATCAAGGAATGAAAAATAGGCCTTATCCTGCATTTTTTGCAATGGGGCGTCATAGTGTCTCCGCATAAAGAAAACGCTGATCAGCCGTACCAAGCAGGCCATTCCAAATAGAAAGCCGAACCCAGCGGCGGGGTGGCCTATTTTTTTCCATTGGTTAATAATGACTCCAGCCAGTAGCATGGCACCCAGCATCGTGTACATGACGATGCGTGTCCGGTTGGAAAAGTAGCGGCCGCGATCCTCCGGATCGACGACATCCCCCATCAGACTCATCCACGACGGAACCGCTATACCGGAAACGATAAAGCAGATCGTTACGGCCCCTAGTAGTACGGGTATGCCGATGGCCGGTAGCACGACGGGCAGGATGAAGAGCGGCAGATAGGCCGTCGCTTGAATTATAAAACTGGGTAGAATGATCGGCATGCGGCGTCCGACCCGATCAAGCAGGGCCGACCCTGCGAGTTGCGCCAGTGCGGCAATTAGAACCGGTCCGGTACCTATAAAGGCCATTGCTTGGTTCCCCGCATTTAGAAAAAGGGCGAAGGGAGCGATATAGGTTTCTCCGAAACCCCAGAGCACTGCCCACAGCGAACCTTCCCAGATAGAAAGTCGCTGAGTCCGGGATCTTAAGGCGAGCAGGTCTGTGTTTTCTGTTGCCGGAGCGGTTAGGTCGCGTACGGTGGCGAAAAAGCGTTTCATATATTGTTCTTGATGGCCGCCGCAACGAAGTCACGGAAGAGCGGGTGTGGAAGAACCGGCTGGCTCTTCAGCTCCGGATGCGCCTGCGTGGCCACGTACCACGGATGATCCGGCAATTCGATCATCTCCACCACGCCAATATCAGGGTTTGTTCCAGAGATAATTAGTCCGGCCTTTTCAAGCTGTTCGCGATAGTGGTTGTTGACCTCGTAACGGTGGCGGTGGCGTTCAGAGATTTTCTTTTCGCCGTAGGCCTCAAAAGCCTTCGTGCCTTTTTCGAGTACGCAGGGGCAGGCCCCAAGGCGCATGGTGCCGCCTTTTTCTGTGACCGTGCGCTGTTCTTCGAGCAGGCAAACGACCGGATGCACCGTTTTTACCCCACGTTCTTCATCAAACTCGGTGGAATGCGCACCGTCGAGATGGCAGACATTACGAGCGAATTCAATGACCGCACATTGCAGTCCAAGACAGATGCCAAGGAAGGGAATGTTGTTTTCACGGGCGTACTGGGCTGCTCGAATTTTACCTTCCATGCCGCGTGAGCCGAAGCCTCCTGGAATGAGGATGCCCGCCACAGTTTTTAGAATGTCGGGGCTCTTTTCGATTTCTTCGGCGTGAAGTTTGATGATCTCCACTTCGTATTCTGCGGCGTAGCCGCCGTGATAGAGTGCTTCGTAGATGGATTTGTAGGCGTCTTGTAACTCTGAGTATTTACCGACGACGCCAATACGGACTTTGCCCTTCGGATTTTTGATCACAGAAATTAGTTTTTGCCAGTCCTTGAGGGGTTTGGTCGGCTTGGCGATGCGGAAGTGGTTCAGGATCAACTCGTCTACACCCTGTTCGGCCAGTACGAGTGGAATTTCGTAAATAGAGGTTTCGACATCTTTTTCGACGATGACACATTCTTTCGGTACGTTACAGAACATCGCCAGCTTATCGATATGCTCTTCCGTTAGATCCACTTCAGTACGGCAGACCAGAATGTGCGGCAGGATGCCGATTTCGCGGAGTTTGGCGACGCTCTGCTGGGTCGGCTTGGTTTTCACTTCTCCAGCGGCGCGGATGTACGGGACATAAGTGAGGTGGATATACATCGAGTTGTCGCGGCCAACTTCTGCACCGAGCTGGCGCAGTGCTTCGAGGAAGATGAGTCCTTCGATGTCGCCAACGGTTCCGCCGAGTTCAATGACAATGACATCCGGATTTTCCGCTTCGAGCTGACGGATTTTAAATTTAATTTCGTTAGAGATATGCGGAATCATCTGCACGGTGCCGCCCAGATAGTCGCCGCGTCGTTCTTTATGCAGCACATCCCAGTAAATACGTCCGGCCGTGATATTGCTCTTCTGGGAGGTTGGCTGGCCGGTGTAGCGCTCGTAGTGACCGAGATCGAGGTCGGTTTCTGCACCATCGTCGGTGACGTACACTTCGCCATGCTGATAAGGGCTCATGGTGCCGGGATCGACATTGAGATAGGGATCGAGTTTCAACATGCGGATAGTGAGTCCGCGATTAATTAGAAGGCGTCCGATGGATGCTGCGGTGATGCCTTTGCCGAGTGATGAAACAACGCCGCCAGTTACAAAAAGATATTTTACCATTTGAGTCCCAAGTGTTCAGTTATTGGATGTTTTTTTTGAGGAAGGCTTACTACGGAAAGGCACTTTAAGGAGGTTGCGCGGGGTTGTCCAAGTAAAATTCTGCAGGTTTTTGAAAAAAGTTCGATCCCTAATTTATATTCGTGAGCCAGACTTTCCCTCCCATTATTATGACCCAAATTATTTTGATTTAAATATTCAGGGTTAAGTGCCCATTAGTGACTCCAAACGAGTGAAAGAGCGGCTGACCCGAAAGGGACGGCAGCGTAGCGGCAACATTAGTGGATGGCAATCCCGAAGTTTAAGGATTACAGTGTACTAGGACGTGCTTCTGCTTGTACGTTTCGAGCACTTTGATGTAGTTGGCGCGCTCGAACTCATCAGGGTTCGGAACCGCCCGCTGACTCATGGTTCCCTTGAACTGATCAAGGGTGTCGTATTCCATGATTTGCATCCATTCCTGCAATTCTTTGATCAGTTTGCTGGCATATTCCGGTCCGTTTTTAAGCAAAACGGAGGCAACTTGGACGGCATCGGCTCCGGCCAAAAGGTATTTGATGATCTCCGTGCCGGTTTGAACACCGATTGAAGCGGCCAGTGAAGCGTTGAGCTTGCCGTGCAACATGGCAATCCAGCGTAGAGGCAGGCGGATTTCGGCGGAGGTGCTTAAATCGAGAGTGGCTTCAACCTCCATGGCGTTCAGGTCGAAGTCGGGCTGGTAAAATCGATTAAAGAGGATCAGCGCATCTGCTCCTGCCTCATCAAATTGTTTGGCCATATTTCCCAGCGAACTGAAATAGGGGCTGAGCTTTAGGGCGACAGGGATACGGACGGCACTTTTGACGGCTTTCAAGATGTCGAGATGCTGCTTTTCGATATCTGCACCGGTTTTTTTTGGATCGGCGGCGACATGGTAAATGTTGAGTTCGATGCCGACGGCACCCGCCTGTTCAATTTCTTTGGCATAATTCACCCAGCCTGCGTTGGTGACGCCGTTCAGGCTTCCAATGATTGGAACGCCCGCCTTTTCGACGGCCTGCCGGACGAGGCCGAGGTAGGTGTCCGGATCAACGGTGTAGGCCTCTGGCAGGTAAGGCATTTCCGTGCTGTTTCCGAGCTGTTCGGCGAAAAGGGAAAACATGACGACCGCCGCAGCACCCGCATCGGCGGCTCTGCGGAGGTCGTCAAATTTTTGAGATATGGTCGAGGAGGCGACGATGATCGGGTTTTTGAGAGCCAGACCCATATAGGTGGTTTTCAAATTCACGATCAGCCGCCTCCTTCCTTTCCCGAACCGGTTATTATTAAGCCGGTTCGAAGTATTCTTTACCTACGCCGCATTCAGGACAAACCCAATCAGCCGGAATGTCTTCAAATGCAGTGCCGGGAGCGATGCCGTGTTCCGGATCGCCTGCTGTTGGATCGTAGATGTAACCACAGGGTACACAGGTATATTTCTTCATAGGGAGTCTCCTTTATAGTTCAATTACATTAATTTTCCCATATTTTCCATAAACGCCATGCGGCGTTTCGCATCGTCTTCTGCCTGCTTGAAGATGGCTTCCGCTTCTAGCGGGGCAGCTTTGAGCAGGGAGCTATAACGGCGCTCGCTGCGGATGAATTCCTGGAAGTTGCCTGTAGGCGGCTTGCTTTCCCAGGCAAAACGTTTGCCTTCTTCGCCAGCTGGATTATAGCGATAGAGCGGCCAGTACCCGCAATCTACAGCCCGTTTCTCTTCGAGCTGAGTCTTCATCATGTCAATGCCATGCGCAATACACGGAGCGTAGGCGATGATAATCGACGGGCCGTTATAGGCAGCAGCTTCCATGAACGCTTTCTGCGTTTGCATGCGGTTGGCACCCATCGAAACCGAGGCGACGTATACATAGCCGTAGCTCATACACATGAAGCCAAGGTTCTTCTTGCCCATCCGCTTGCCCGCGGCGGCAAATTGCGCAACCGCGCCGATCGGGGTGGACTTGGACATCTGGCCGCCGGTGTTGGAGTACACTTCGGTGTCGAGCACCAGAATGTTGACGTTCTTGCCAGAAGCGACGACATGGTCGAGTCCACCGTAACCGATGTCGTAGGCCCATCCGTCACCGCCGAAGATCCAGACGCTCTTGTCGGCGAAGAAATCTTGCAACTCAACGATCTTGGCCAACACCTCTTTCAGTTCGCCCGCGGCAGATTTTAACGCGCCCGGTAGAAGCATCTTGACGGCGTTCTGTGTAATGACCGCCGCATCGTTGGCGGTGTTACCGACTTCGAGGGCTTTGGTCATCGCGGCAGCGAGGTCTTTATCGACACCTAGTTCGATGGCCCGAGCCGTTTTAATCTTGAGCATGCTGCGGTTGTTGTCCACGGCTAAGCGCATGCCGAGGCCGTATTCCGCATTATCTTCGAACAGCGAGTTGCCCCAAGCTGGACCGCGACCTTCTTTGTTTTTGCAGTAAGGTATTGCCGGGAAAGTTCCGCCATAAATGGAGGAGCACCCCGTGGCATTGGCCACCATCATGTGTTCGCCGCAAAGTTGCGTCACGAGTTTGACATAAGGGGTTTCGCCGCAACCGCCGCAGGCCCCGGAGAACTCAAATAACGGCTTCTTGAACTGGAGACCCTTCAGCGTCGTCTCAGCGGCACCGTCGAGAACATTGTCCGGAAGCGCTTCAAAGAACTCAGCATTTTTACGTTCACCAGCTTCGCGTTCCTCATCAATCCCCTTGAATTCAAGTGCTTTGGTCTTAGCCGGACAAGTTTCAACGCAGACGCCGCAACCGGTGCAGTCTTCAATGTAAACCTGAATCTTGTATTCCAGATTACGGTCATTCTTGGTGTTCGACTTGAGCGTACAGAAGCTTTCCGGCTTCTTAGTTAGATCTTTTGGATCCATTTGCTTGGCGCGAACCACGGCGTGCGGGCAGGCCATGACGCACTGATTGCACTGAATGCAGTTTTCTTTAACCCAGTGCGGAACACGCGGAGCAATACCACGTTTTTCCAGTGCGCTGGTGCCGGTCGGCAGAATGCCGTCAAACGACATTTTAGAAACTGGAACATCATCGCCCTTAAGCAGTAGTACCGGTTCCATCACGTCCTTGGCGAAACAACCGGGCGCTTCATTGATCAGCGTCGGGAATACAAAGGACTGTGTGATGGTTGTCGGAATTTCGACCTGCTGGAGTGCGGCGCAGGCTTTATCCACGCACGCCCAGTTCATCTTGATGATATCTTCGCCTTTTTTGGCAAAGCTCTTCTTGATGGCGGTTTTGATCAGCTCGATCGCCTTGTCTTCCGGTAGTACACCGGAGAGTTTGAAGAAGGCGGTTTGCATAACGGTATTGATGCGACTGCCGAGACCGGCTTCTACCGAAATCTTCAGCGCGTCAATGTTGTAGAACTTAATCTTACGCTGAATGATGATTTCCTGCATCTCGCGCGTCAGGTGATTGAACACCTCGTTGCTGGGAATTTCGGAGGTCAGCAGGAAGGTTCCGCCTTCTTTGATGCAGCTGAGCATGTCGTAGCGACCAATGTAGGCCGGATTATGGCAGGCGACAAAGTTGGCGTGCTGAATCAGGTAAGGATAGTTAACGTTGCTCTTGCCGAAGCGCAGATGCGAAACCGTGATGCCGTAGGATTTCTTCGAGTCATACACGAAGTAGCCCTGAGCATTTAGGTCGGTGTTGTCACCGATAATTTTGATCGAATTTTTGTTTGCGCCGACCGTGCCGTCCGAGCCGAGACCCCAGAACATGCAGTTCACCACGTCTTTGGCTTCGATGTTGAGCTCCTTACCAACCTTGAGCGACAGATTGGTCACGTCGTCGTTGATACCGACGGTGAAACCGTGGAATGCCGAACCGTCGAGGTGGTCATAAACCGCCTTCACCATGGCTGGGGTGAACTCTTTAGAGGAAAGACCGTAGCGTCCGCCGATGATCTTGATGCCTTTATTGTCGAGTGCGGCAACTACGTCGAGGAACAGCGGTTCGCCAATAGCGCCCGGCTCTTTGGTGCGATCGAGTACGGCGATCTTCTTGACCGTTTTTGGCAGACAGCCGAGGAAGGCTTTGACCGAGAAGGGGCGGTAGAGGCGGATTTTGATCAGGCCGAGCTTTTCGCCGTTGGCGTTGAGCTGGTTGATAGTCTGTTCGATCGTATCGCAAGCCGAACCCATCGCGATGATTACTTTTTCGGCATCCGGTGCGCCGACATAGTCAAACAGGTGGTACTGGCGACCAATTTTTGCAGCCAGCTTATCCATGTAGTCCTGAACGATTTCTGGCAACGCGTCATAATATTTGTTGCAGGTTTCGCGTCCTTGGAAATAAACGTCTGGGTTTTGCGCGGCGACTTTCAGCACCGGTGACTCTGGACGCAGACCGCGCTTGCGGAAGCGCTCGATAAATTCGGGCTCCAGCAGGCTCTTGATTTCGTCATAGGAAATTTCTTCAACCTTTTGCACTTCGTGCGAGGTGCGGAAACCGTCGAAGAAGTTTACAAAAGGAACCTGACCTTTCAGGGTTGAAAGATGACTGACAATCGCAAGATCCATCGTTTCTTGAATGCCGTTAGCGGCCAGCATCGCCCAGCCGGTATTGCGGACGCTCATCACGTCGGAGTGGTCACCGAAAATCGAGAGCGACTGCGCGGCCAGCGAGCGGGCTGAAACGTGGAAAACCGCCGGAAGCATTTCGCCTGCGATCTTATACATATTAGGAATCATCAGCAGGAGACCCTGAGAAGCGGTGAAGGTCGTTGTTAGCGAACCAGTGCTCAGCGCACCGTGTACGGCACCGGCGGCACCGGCTTCGGATTGCATTTCGGTTACGCTCACCACGGAACCGAACATGTTTTTGCGCCCCTGAGAAGCCCAGATATCGGCGTATTCACCCATATTGGAAGAAGGGGTGATGGGATAAATTGCTGCGATTTCGCTGAAGGCATACGCCACATGCGCTGCTGCGGTATTTCCGTCAATGGTTACCATTTTCTTACTCATAACTGCATCGTTCTCCTGATGATTTACGTTTTTTGATCAAATTCTGTTAAACCGCTGTCACCGGCACTCTTCAATTTACGATTTCTGCACTGATTCTCGAAAAAACAGCCAGCCTCGTGGTTGGCGGTTTCTGCATATGTTGTGCAAAGCGGATAGAATTTCAGAAATCGCTTCCGAACAGAAGCCTTTTTTCAGTCCAAAATCACAAAACCCGAATTGATATCCGGTCTCAAGAAAGTTTATTCCGAAGTTTTCCAACCATTTTTTTAAAAAGGTATATATGAAATAGAATACAAATCATATCTGTGTATAGTTTGTATGCTGGATCGGATTGCAGGCTGGCGTGACAACGAGAACAGGGAGATCGGAAAATGAAGCGATACGGTACGGTACGGTGATTGGTGTTCAAGAGAAGAAGATAGAGGAGTATAAGCGTCTGCATGCAGCGGTCTGGCCGGATGTGCTGGAAATGATCTACCGGTGCAACTTCATCAATTATTCGATCTACCTCCGTCAAATGCCGGACGGGAACCACTACCTTTTCAGTTACTTTGAGTACACGGGCGAGGATTTTGAGGCCGACTGCGCAACAATGGCTGCCGACAAAACCACTCAGGCGTGGTGGGATGTTTGTATGCCCTGTCAGACCCCCCTTAAAGATCGCGCCGAGGGAGAGTGGTGGGCTTCGATGGAAGAGGTTTTCCACGCCGATTAACCGCTAATTTAAATATAAATAAAGGAGTTGAATACAAATGACCGCACTCGAGCGATTCATTGCCACCATCGAAAATAAGCCGGTTGACCGCCCAGCGTGCTGGTTGGGGATTCCGACCGAATCTGCACTGCCCGGATTATAAGCGTTTTTCGGAGTTCATGATCTCGCCGGATTAAAACGAGCGGTCGGCGATGATATCTGGCCAATTGAGGTTCCCTATAACCATCCACCAGCGAACCACATTGCGTGCGCTTTTGATTTTGCAAAAGTCGGCAGCCACAGTAAGAGTTCGGAAGAACGCACGCTAACCGATCCGGGATTTTTCGAGGATATGGATGATCCGACCTGCGTCGATGATTTCCTGGCCGAATCCTGCCGATCATATGGATGCAGAAGCCTGCCGCAAGGCGGTGGAAGCCGTCCCAGAGGCTATGTAAAGATGGGCGTCCTTTGGGCCGGCTCATTTTCAGGATGTTTGCGCGGCGTTTGGAATGTGTAATGCCCTGATGACGATGTTAACCGAGCCGGCCATGTTCAAGGCGGTCATTGACCGGATTGTTGAATTTTACCTCAAGGCCGGAGAGATTTTCTATGAAGCGACCAAAGGCCAGCTCGATACCGTGCTGATCGGCAACGATTTTGGCAGTCAGACGGCGCTGATGGTGAGTCCAGAACAATTGCGTGAATACACCTTCAAGGGGACTTTGAAATTTATTGAACAGGCGAAAAGCTATGGCCTGTGCGTGGTGCATCACTCCTGCGGGGCTGTGCGGGATTTTATCCCTGATTTAATTGAACTCAGCGTAGATTCCATAGAATTTTCCCGACGGGACTAATTATTTCCCCCTCCCATGAGGCAATTCTCCCCGATATTGACCCCGCAAACATCAAGGCTCTATTTGATGCGGTAAAAGCATAACCCCAAGGAACTGTCATTATTGTTCTATCGGGTTGCTGTTTTCGATTGCCGGCTGTGTTTCCAGAATTGGTTTTTCCGGCGGGGGCGGCTCCATCTCCAGATTGAACAGCTCGCCGATGAAGGTTGGCGCGGCGCGCTTCTGAAGAAATGAGAGCATTTTTTCGGTGAAGTAATGGAGGGATGCTGAGCGCACGGGCGATGTGTATGAACGTTTGAGGCGGTTGCGATATAGCGTTGATCCGTCCGTTATTGAGGTGAGTTTAACTTCCCATTCGAAACGAGCTTCTAGAGTTTGCCAGCGAAGCCAGTATTGAGCCATGAGCGGGCCGAGCAGGGTCATTACCGGATACTGTTTGTTTGCGCCGAGACGGGCGGTGCGGTAGTCCCAGACGGTGACGGTCAACAGCGAGTCGGCTCCAAATTGCCGAGCTTCTGCTTCATTTTCGACGGTGAAAATGCGTTGGTATGTTCCGGCTTGCGTTAACGTAGAGACAATTTCCAGCCCGATGTCTTTTGAGGCGGAGGCACTGGTGACGACGATGCCACGACCGTCCATCAGTTGTTTATAGAGTGGTTTTTCCGGCTTAAAATTAGCCTCTTCAAGATCTGGATGAATACGCGGAGGTAAAACCCCCACGCGCTGAGGTTGCGGCGCGGGGCGGGGGCTTGGTTTGAGGATTGGCGTTTCGATTGAGGTAGCGCAACCGCATAGTAAAAGCAAAACCGCCATTCCTGCACTTAGCACTGGAATGGCGGGTTTCATTGGATTTTTAATTAAGCGCAGCGTCGCGCTTTATTTTTTTTCCATGACGATTGAATCTTTAGACGGCATAACGACGATTACGGCGCGACGGTTCATCCGTTTGTGCGCGGCGGTGTCATTCGGTGCGACCGGCTGGGAGTCGCCGCAAGCAACGGCTTTGAGCCGTTCAGGAGCAATCTTCTTTTCGTTGATCAGGTAATAAACGACCGCGATGCTGCGGTTGTAGGAGAGTTCCCAGTTATCTTTCCATTTAGATTTTTGGATCGGGTCGCTGTCTGTATGACCTTCAACGGTGATGTCGCGATTAGCGAAGTCCTGCTGGATAACGGCCAATACGCTGTCGAGCGTAGTTTTGCTGGTCTGTTTCAGTTCAGCTTTGCCGGACTCGAAGAGTACTTCGTTTAGGATGGTGAAACGGAGTTGTCCGTTGACCGATTCCACTTGTACGTTTTCCATGCCGGGTTTATTGCGGAGATTGGCCAGTTCTTGTTCGGCCGATGAGAGCTGACGTTGCAGGTCATTAATCTGGGAGTCTTTGTCTTTCATACCAGCGGCATTGTCGTAAGCGTATTCGTCAAGTGCATCGCCGATAAGAGCTCCGGTCGCCGCGCCAGCTACTGCACCGACGGCTGCGCCTTCTAACCCGTTAAGTTGGCCACCACTGTTGGCGCTATGAGCCCACCAAGCGCCGACACCCGCGCCACCAGCGCCACCAACGATTGCACCTTGTTGTGTTGGAGTCAGCGGCATTTTTGATGAACGACAGCCCGTTAAAATTACACCTACAGAAAGAACAGAAACGAACAAAACTTTTTTCATCCAACTCATGAAACACCTCACTTGAGCATCCAGCTCGAACAACAAAAACTTTCTGAACGGGACAGACACACGCCTGACAAGACCGTCAAAAAAGTGCCTTCTAATTTATGAAAGCACCCACATGTTGCTGGATGCGCTGAAAAAGTCAAGCGCAGCAGTGCATCAATGTTTTTTTTGTAAAAGGTCTCTCCGTTACGCATTAACTCGTTACGCAGTATGCCCGTATTTTGTGGGGGTGGTTTTTTCCAAACACCAGATGCGGCCTCCGTCTGAATTCTTGAAACAGATAGTTTTTAACTTTTGTAAAAGGCGTAAACTGCGGGGCGATGATACATGCACGGCAGGAATGGGAAAAACTTGAAGCGCGCGACCTTGCGCCGTACGCCGCACACAGCGCACACAGCTGGGGTCGGCTTTATCCGGAGAGCGACCATCCAGTCCGACCCTGTTTCCAGCGCGACCGCGACCGTATTCTTCATAGCCGTTGTTTCCGTCGGCTGGAATATAAAACGCAGGTTTTTGTCAACGGCACGGCTGACCACTACCGCACACGTCTGACTCATACCATCGAAATGGCTGCCGTCGGACGGACACTGGCGCGAGGCTTTCATGCGAATGAAGATCTTACTGAAACCATTTGTCTGGCGCACGACGTCGGTCACAGCCCGTTTGGTCATCGTGGCGAATATGTGCTTGATAAACTGATGAAAGAACATGGAGGCTTCGACCATAATCTGCAGAGCCTGCGTGCCGTTGAAAAACTGGAATACCAATATCCCGGCTTTAACGGCTTAAACCTCACCTGGGAAGTACGCGCCGGACTGCTCAAACATCAGGCGGCCAATCCCGACGCCGAACTCGACGGTCATCCGATTGGGCCATTCCAATATGTGGAAGCTCAGATCGCCGATGTCGCTGATGACATTACTTATCACGCCCACGACGTGGACGACGGTCTGGAAGCCGGACTCATCACACTTGAGCAGCTTGAAAAGCTAGCCTTCTGGAAACTGGCCGCCGCCCGTACCCGCGAACAGTATGCCGCGCTCGACGACGGACATTTTCTGCGCATCACCATCCGCAACCTGCTCGACTTGCAGGCGCAGGATGTTTTGCGGGAAGGGCACCGCCGTCTCGAAAAGTACAATCCGCGCAAAATTTCCGAGGTTATGACCGCGCCGGAACGGATCATAAATTTCGGAGACGAAATGGGCGGCATGCTTAAAGAATTTTCCACCTTCATGTACCGGCAACTTTACGAACATCCGATCGTTTTGGAGGCCAACCACGAAGCCGTCGCCCTGATGCGCGGACTTTTTCTGCATTATATCGCGCATCCCGAAACCATGGGCCGCAAAGCCCGCGAACGGATTTCTGAAGAAGGACTCTGGCGCACCGTCTGCGACTACGTCGCCGGTTGCACCGACCGCTACGCGCTGGCAGAATGCGCCAAATACGGAATCGGCAAGTAGTGTGCCGTCATGAGTTACCAGCCAAAGTTTAATATTTCACCGGTGTTACTGTCTCGCGCGGAAGTCATTGCGGCTTTGCGCGAACAGATTCAAAACGCAACGGTGCAGGTGGCATGGATTTCGGCTTTGCAAAAGGATTCCCGTGCCCGTAACGCCCATTCCTCGACGGCGATCGAAGGTAATCCGCTGACGCTGGAGGAAAAAAAGGGTCAGTCCGCCTAATTCGGAAAAAAAGGGTCAGTCCGCCTAATTCGTTATTTTTCTTTTTAGTTCCCACAAAACTCCCTCATCGGACTGCTCCACGTCCCGAACATAACAGGAAAAGTTCGATGTAACACCCATTTTGAGGCGGGCTGTAATCCACTCTAT
>JBBQSL010000078.1:0-13873 GCA_038213895.1 Kiritimatiellales bacterium
TCGATCCTCTTTGTAGAACATAAAGGGAAAAAAGCCGGATTTAAATTTCCCAGAAAATCGCACAGCAAAAGCCATGAAATCAGCTACGTGGATTACGGTCAGGCACTACTCACTATGGAAAAATCCAAACGTGTGCTCGCCCCTGGCGAATGCATTATAATCCCTGCCGGAACACGGCACTACATTCGCAGTGATGACGACCAGCCCTTCTCGTTTCTCAACATCATGTACAATGGACGATGCCTGCCTACGCTGGCAAAAAAACGATTGACGCTTTCGCCGGATGAACGCCGACTAATGGCTGACTTAAAAGAGGAATCGGAAACCACCGCGTCTTACCATGGAGATATCTTGCTGCTGAAGCTTAACCTGCTGCTATTCTCTCTGGCACGGAACCGAAGCCATGAGTTGGTGAACATCCCGATCACCGGCGTAAACCGGATGACCCACAACCAGCAGATCGTCTCCCGAGCACTTGCCTGGCTGGAAGCACACCTGCAGGATTCACTCAACCCCGAAGCCGTTGCGAAACAGGCCGGAATCAGTGCATCTCACCTGCGGCGCCTGTTGAAACAGGAAACAGGAAAAAGCCTCGCACAACATCTCAAAGCACTGCGGGTGGAAACCGCCAAGCAGCTCTTGATGGAGTCACCGCTAAACATGAACGAGCTGGCTTGGCGGGTCGGCTACACCTCCGCACCGCACTTCTGCACCGTCTTCAAAAATGAAACGGGCAAAACCGCCACCGAATTCGCGCAGTCTCTCGGCCAACCCTCTGCCTGATCCTATGTCACCGCTAAACAGAAGATTGTCACTCCTTCCGAAGCTTTTGCCTTTTTTGAGTTTGGTGTTAACTCTCCCGATGTGTCGCTGATGAGCGCACTGAGAGATTTTGATTTTGTAATCAACCGTACCAAACGGAGTGAGCGACTCTCCCCAGAGGCTCCGCTGTAGACCGTCAGATAAAAAAAACCGCTGAGTTTTAGAATTCAAAAAAAATGGGCGCCATGTACCTACCCCGCTCCAAAAATAACAAAGCAAAAAACTTGACCCGTAAAACCTGCTCCACTACCTTGCAAAAAGATGCAGAAAGCGCAGGGAAAGTGCTGTGAGAGTCAGCCGCTGTCGCGCAACCGTTAAAGCCGGAACACCGCCTTTCTGCCGAAACCTGAACCCGCTTCCGCATGAGAAGCAGAAAGGCAATAGATGAAGAAGAGTATTGCAGCGCATGTTGCGCTGTTTGTAGTGATGGGATCACAGGCTGTCTCCGCAGCCATAGCAACCCTAGACTCCAAAAACACCGGAGTTAACCATTACTACCGTCCAGATACGGTTGGAAGTCATGCATGGAGTGATGCCGGCGTGACATTCAATCTGGATATACTGGATGACGGATGGGTCGGCACCACATGGGCGGGGTTAACCTACTCCGATATTCATGATACAATCACCTCAAGCTACCTTAATCAGCACGCGGTTTACGGAACCGGCAAAGATTATTCGGGTAGCGGAGTTTATGCGGTCGGATATGTGGACGCATATAACGGTATTAACCCGACGATTACTTTTGCATCCGCTATGACCGTCAACGGCCTCTATGTCAACAACACGACCTATGCGGCACTGGATATGCTAAACGGTAGCGGTTTTTCAAAGCAGTTTACCACCAACGACTGGTTTAAATTAACGGTTGAAGGTTTTGATGCCAGCGCTGCCAGTCAGGGAACCGTCAACTTTAATTTGGCCGATTTCGCTGGCTACACCGATGGAGCAAATCGCGAGAACTATCTGGTGACCGACTGGTCGTGGGTGGATTTGACAGGTCTCGGCTCTAACGTCACGTCCTTAAAATTCTCGTTGAGTTCAACAGATAACGGTATGTTCGGTATGAACACCCCCTCTTATTTTGCAATCGATAACGTTCAAGTTGTGCCTGAACCGGCAAGTATAATGATGATTATGTTCGGCGGGCTGGGCATTGTCGGCTACCGCCGTATGCGTAAAAGCTACGGAATGTAGAAGAGCCTGCAATTGCACCCCCGGCCGCCGGTTGTTGTGCGGCCGGGAGAAAGCAGAGTTATGGCATCAGCAATGAAGATCTGTCGGGGTTTGCCTGTTTTTTTGGCGCTGGCGTTTATCGCTAGATCCGAAACAACCGTTCAGACACCCGAAAACCAGTCAGCTGAAACCGCTGCACCGGTGATCGTCACAGCAACCCGTATTCAGCGAACCGACACCTCTGTTCCGGCGGACACCACCTTTATTTCCGACGAGACGATTGAGCGCTCCCAGGCAACCTCGGTTCCCGAACTCCTTTTGCGTGAAGCCAATGTGCTTTTCCGCAGCAGTACCGGGAAATCCTCTGAAGGGCAGATTTCCATGCGCGGCTTCGGCGATAACAGCGGCCTGCGCGTGCTAGTTGAAGTGGACGGACAGAAATTCAACCGGCCTGACATGGGCACGCCCGACTGGACTCAGATTCCAATCAGCGATATCTCGCATATCGAAGTAATACGCGGCGGACAAACCGTTCTTTATGGCAATCATGCGCTGGCCGGTGTCGTCAAGATCACCACCAAAAAAGGCGGCGAGCCCCGGCTTTATCTGCGCGGTATTCAGGGCAGCGATAAGTTCGAACAATATTCTGCGCATGCCGCCAGCGGAGCCGGAGCCTGGTATGCGGATGCAGGTGTCGACTATTTACGGGAACCGGGTTTTCGCACCAATTCTCTTTCCTGGAGCAAAACGATTAACGCCGAGTTGGGGCGTTTTATCAGCGATCAAGGTAGCCTGACCTTCCGGGCCTTATACGGCGAAAATTACATGCAGTTCCCCGGCCCGCTGACTTTTGAACAAATGAAAAAAGATCCCAGTCAATCCTCCAATCCGGGCGATCAGGAAGTCTTCTCTACTAACGGTCTTTACACCCTCACGTGGGAGGGTGAACACGACTGGGGAAAAACTAAATTGGGAGCCGGATACAATTACCGAGACATGAACTGGTCGCTGAGCGGAATCTATGCCGCTAATAAACAGCAGGGTGTCTCCTTCTCGCCCAGTATCCAATTCGGTCCGGATAAAACCTTTCTGATTGTCGGATGGGATACGTTTTACGACCAGGTCGACTTCACCAGCTTTACCAGCCCCAGCAACGATGCACTGGTTAAGTCCGAGGCGAAACTCTCACGCATCACCACCGGCCCTTATGCGTTCGCCCAGTATGAACTGCCCGCAGACCTCACCCTGAGCGGCGGCACACGCTACGAAACCGCCCGCACGAAGAACGAGTATGTTGAATACGACTTCATCAATCCGACAGAACCGGCGTTCATCCCGGCGCCTTGGGGCTTCGGGTATATTAAAAATCCGGGCTATGACCCGAATGCAAAGCCGCTCTCCGTCATCGACCAGGCCAATTCATACGACGGAATCGTCTCCAAAGACGGATGGGCGGCAGAACTCGGACTGAACTGGCAGCCGAAAAAAACGGTTAGTTTATGGACTCGCTACAGTCGCGTTTATCGGTATCCGGCTCTTGACGAAACCGCTTCCTATCAGGGATTCCCGCTCAGTGACCCGCTGAATGAAAACCTGAACCCCGAAAAAGGCAACAACTTTGAAGTCGGCACCAAGTACGACGACGGAAAATATCTACTGTCAATGACTGGGTACTGTCTGCTTTTAGAGGATGAAATCGCTTACAGCAACACCAGCAACCTGAACGTTAACATAGGCTCCACTGAACGCTGGGGAGCGGAAGCCGAAGCCGGTTACCGGTCAGACCTTTGGGGCACTTCCGCACGCTGCAATTTTGTGCAGGCTCGCTTTATCGACGGATCCGACGAAGGCAACACCATCCCTCTGGTTCCCTGGTTAAACGGAACGGCCTCAGTCTGGATTCAACCGGTCAAGTGGCTGCGGCTGACCGGCTACTACAGTCATGTCGCTTCTCAATATCAGGGCAACGACAATGCCAACGAACTGCCCGAGGTGGAAAACTACGGTCTGTGGGGCAGCCGGATCGATCTGCGTCCGTTCAAGCATGTGGGGTTCTTTTTCAAAGTCGATAACCTGTTCGACCTAACCTACGCCTCTTACGCATACAGCGGCTCCTATTACCCGGGAGCCGGAAGAAATTTTCAGGTCGGAATAACCGTGGAACTCTGAACAATGAAAATTAAGAACCTTATTTCGTTTTTCACATCAGTTATTATTGCCACCGTCTGGGCACAAGATGTCCCGCTGATCCACATGAACAGCGGCGAAATCAAAGAATGGGCAACCGGATATCAAAACGTCAGTTACGGTTCAGGCGTCGATGACCTCTGGAAAACACCTCAAAAAGCACTTGGGAAGGCCACCGGCGAAACCTACGATATCGTCTGTCTCGGCAATGGCGGCCAGATCACAATGACTTTTTCGCCGTCCATAAAAAATGGCAGCAGCTTTGATTTCGCTGTTTTTGAAAATTCAAATGATGGCCAATTCCTTGAATTAGCCTGGGTCGAGGTTTCGTCCGATGGAACCCACTTCGTTCGCTTTCCGAACCAGAGCCTGACACCAAGTCCGGTAGGCTCTTACGGAACAATCAACAGCAATAACATCTCCGGTTTGGCTGGAAAATTTAAACAGGGATACGGAACGGAATTCGATCTTGCGGAGTTGCAAGCACTTTATAGTTACCTGATCGGCGGTGGAAACCCCGTCGGTCTTACTTCAACCTTTCAAACACAACTCACTGGTAACTTTCCGTATCTGGATTTGAACAATGTCCGTTACGTCCGCATCATTGATATTGTCGGTGACGGCAATGCCCGCGACGCTTTTGGACATGTGATCTATGACCCCTACCCGACCTTTGGATCCGGCGGATTTGACCTTGAGGCCATCGCAGTTATGAATCAGGTTACGGATACTCGGCTGGCACAGACCATCACCTTCCCTTCTATCCTTAATCAAAAGCTATCCTCCGGATCGCTGCCATTAAACTCCACAGCCAGCAGCGGACTGCCCGTAAGTTTTTCACTTGTTGAAGGTAGCTGCTCGATCAGCAGCAACACCCTCACGTTTGGAAGTGCCGGACGGATCACCGTTCAGGCTTTGCAGTCCGGTGACGGCACTTATGCCCCAGCAGTTCCAGCGACCCAGTCATTCTATGTCGCTGATAAAATCCAGCACATCTACATCGAACCGGCTCCCAATCAAATCACCGGAACCATCTGGCAGGTTCGCGCGTCTGCCAGCAGCGGACTGCCGGTCAGCGTTGAAGTTTTCAGCGGGCCTGCAACGGCTCTCATCAATCAAACCAATCATCTTCTGACCGTCGGAAGCCAGACCGGAACAGTCGAGCTGCGCGTCTGGCAAAGCGGCAATACAGAATATGCTCCCGCCGATGATGCCCGGGTCAGCTTCAGCATTGTGACCGTAAACAACACCAACGCCCCGAAAACCTTTGCTCAATGGAGCGCCGCCCGCAGTCTGGCTACGGATGCACAACTTGACTCAGACGGTGACGGAGCGAAAAATATTCAGGAATTTGTCATGGGAACAGATCCGAAAAATTCAAACGATGTTCCGCGCTTGGTGTTACAAACGTCCTCAAATGCCTACGGCGAACAAGCTATGCTGCTTAAATTTCCCGTTAATCGCCAGAGCTATGGACGGGCGCTGGTACAGAAAACGACATCTATTTCGGGAGTTTGGAGTAATGTGATTCCTGAAATAGTTTCTACGCAGTCCGCAACCAATTCAGGGCAAGCCATCGTCAATTTGACGGTTCAAGTGCCGATCGAATCTAATCAATCATTTTACCGTCTTCTTCTTCAGGATCAATAATGACAAAGTGGAGCACATCGATTTTGCTAGCGTCCGCCCTGCTCCTCGCAGGATGCGGTGAAAAGCTCTTGCAAAGTCCGCACGACGGACTGCGAATTGTCGCTATCGCACCCAATATCGCTGAAATTCTCTACGCACTCGGTTTGAGCAATGCCGTTGTCGGTGTCAGTCACTACACCGTTTATCCGCCGGAAGCAGCGCAAAAACCAACGGTCGGTGGAACCTACGACCCAAATTGGGAAATGATTGTCGCTCTCCAGCCCGACCTTGTTATCGGCCTTGCCTCGCAGAAAGATATCGAAGCGCAACTCAAAGCGCTCGGCATTCCGTTTCTCGACGTCGCGCATGAACATATCAGCGAAATCATGCAGTCGATTTTGATCATCGGTAAAGCCTGCGGTGCGGAACCCGAGGCCCAACAGCTTTTCCAGACTCTGGAAGCAACTGCGTTGCGGCTTACTGTTCCATCGGATGTCCTGAAACCCCGAGTGCTGGTTTGCGTTGGGCATGACGAAAGTTTGAGCCGAATGTATGTGGCGGCGAAAAACACGTTCTTCGACGAATTGATCGACCGCGCTGGCGGGATTAACGCCTGTGTTGAAAGCGCGTCAAAATACCCAGAAGTTTCTCCGGAAGGTCTTGCCACGATGAATCCAGATGTCATCATCGACATTTTACCGAATCCGGGAAAGTTGACTTCCGAAGTCTGGAAGCCGTACCGTGCCGTGATTATGACCAACGATTACGCCACCATTCCCGGCCCACGGTTTGTTCTCCTGCTCAAGGACTTTCAGAACGCTATTAGGCAGAATGATTTTGAGGCAGAATAATGACCATAATATACGGAAAGTTACCAGCGGCTCACTCGCAAGATGAATTCAGTAAAATTGACTACAAATTACTTTGGATTAACCTCAATCAAAACAAAATCGAATTTTCCAGTCTCAATCATTCTGCCTAAGAAAAATGAACTCATGCGCCATCCAGATTGAAAACCTTGAACTTGCATTGAACGGCGCGCCGATTCTGCGCGGCGTTTCGTTCAATATCGGCCAAGGCGAATACGTCTCCATTATCGGCCCAAACGGCGCCGGAAAAACAACGCTGTTGCGCTGTCTGCTCGGCGTGTATCCATATAAAGGATCGGCTCAGATCGGTGGAATTGAATGTTATCAATATGACAGCCGCGCACTCGCCCGACAAATCAGTTATGTTCCGCAAACGCACGATCTTGAATTTCCTCTTTCAGTTTATGATTTTGTCATGATGGGTCGTTATCCATACCTCTCAGCACTTTCTCCCGCACAAAAACAGGATAACGAGGCCGTTGAACGCGCAATGGAAATGACCGGCACCGCGCAGTTCAAAAACAGAACGTTACGCACCATGTCTGGTGGTGAACGGCAGAAAGTTTACATCGCCGCCGCGCTGGCTCAGGAAACACCGATCATGCTTCTTGACGAACCCGCCACCTTCCTCGACTGGCGGCACCAGTCGGAAGTGATGTCGTTGCTCAAAAAAATTAACACCGAATGCGGTACGACAATTCTGGCGGTCAACCACGACCTCAACAGCGCGGCACACTGGAGCGACCGCATCGTCGCACTGAAAGATGGCCGCACATTTTCAGCCGGCTCGCCGCAGAAACTGATCCAACCCGCGCCACTCGAAGCGCTCTTTGAAACCGCCTTCGTCTACAAACAAACCCTCGCCCCAGCGTCAGAAAATTCGTGTCAGAATAATTAAGGTCAGAATAATTTTATGCCCATTGTGATTAACCATCCGATAAAAATTCTTACAGAGCAGGAGTTCCATTTGCTGGACTTCAATATTATGCGTTTAGCCTTTGAAGCGCATAATAGAATGGGACGGTTTTGCAATGAAGATATCTATAAAAATGAATTACTGAATCTGTGCCAGAATGAGGGTTTAGACGCGGTTACAGAAGTAAAAATTGAACTCGCTCACGGGAGGTTTTATAAAAATCTGTTTATTGACGCATTAATAGAGTCCGGTTCCATATATGAGTTAAAGGCAACACGGGTCATCAGCGCCCCTCATAGAGTTCAAACTCTAAATTACCTGTTTCTTACAGGAATCCAGCACGGGAAAATCATTAACTTTCGGCCGCCATCCGTAGAATATGAATTTGTCTCCACATCATTAACCCAAACAGAACGTGTAAACATTTCGATTTGCGACAAGGACTGGAACAGTAATTCCCCCGCCGCTCAAAAATTGAAAGCTGTTACTTGTGATCTACTGAAGGATTGGGGCGCATTTCTAGACACCGATTTATATAAAGAGGTACTCTGCACTCTTTGCAGCACAGGAGCCGACATTATTCAACCTGTTGAAATAAAAAGCGGATCGACTGTTTTAGGGAAACAAAACATTCCTCTTATTACGCCATACGAGACCTTCTGCATTTCATCCATACGGAACAGAATCTCTACATACCAAACCCATCTGCAACGCTTTCTGAAACACACCGTATTAAAGTAGCTACACTGGATCAATATCGATAATTTGAATATCCAGTTTAAAACTCTCTTAAATGAAAATCATTCTGACCTTAATTATTCTGACTAAATGAAACTTAAATTTTCCATCCTGATTCTGCTGTGCCTCGCGGCGCTGATCGTGTTTCCACTGATTGGAAGCACCGATGTACTGCACGACCCAATGGGTCGTGAAATCCTGATGAAATTAAGAATCCCGCGCGTCCTGACGGCGTTTCTAGCAGGCATCGCACTAGCGGTCAGCGGTATGATCTTTCAGGCACTCTTCCGCAATCCGCTGGCCACACCGGATACACTCGGCGTTTCCGGCGGCGCAGCACTTGGTGCAACCCTCTGGATGCGGTTCGGCGCGCCGCTTTTATTTATGGGTATGGCCGGAACATCCATGGCTGGATTTCTCGGCGCACTCAGTACCGTCGCTCTGGTTTACGGACTGGCGCGCATAAAAAGTGGGTTCTCGTCAACGACACTGTTATTGGCGGGTATAGCGGTGAATCTGTTTTTCTCGAGTCTGATTTTGCTGATGCAATATTTCAGCGACCCCGGTGAAACCTTCCGCATGATCCGCTGGCTGATGGGCGGCTTCTCCGTCGTTGGATTTTCCACGCCGATTAACCTAGCGGTTTTCGTCATCGTCGGTCTTGTTCCTACCGCATTACTGACGCGCGAAATGAATCTGCTGCTGACTGGCGAAGAGCTGGCTGGCGCACGCGGCGTAAATGTGGACGGTACCAAAAAGAAGCTATTTTTTGCGGCCTCGCTAATGACCGGCGCAGCGGTTGCGTTCTGCGGACCAATTGCCTTTGTCGGACTGATGGTGCCGCACATCTGCCGCCAGTTTATCAGCTCTGATCACCGGAAACTTTTTCCGGCGGTGATTCTTTTCGGCGGTGCGTTTCTGGTGATCTGCGATGGGCTGGCTCGTACCCTGCTCGCGCCGGTCGAAATGCCTGCCGGACTCATCACCTCACTGCTCGGCGGACCATTCTTTATCTGGTTGCTCCTGCGTAAAATCTGATTCTTCGCGGTTGACGGTAAACATTGTAAATAAGAAAACCCACCCCGGCCTGCGGCCACCCCTCCTGGAGGGGAACCAAGAAAGCCCATATATGATCCCCGCCTCGGAGGGGTGCCGGCACGGCGGGGTGGGTTCTAGTCCGACAAATTCCGAAAGCCTGTTCGTTGTGCAAATTATAGAAAGTGCCCGCCGCATAAAATGGGCTACCGTCCAAAATCGGAACTGTACGGTTCAGCACAGTCCGAATCTTGCCACTCCCTTCACCAACGTTACAGATAGGACTGGTACTGGCGGGGATATGTCTTACTCGACTCCCGAAGAACAGCAGGGCTTTTACCGAGTGAATGTCAGACTGCCTTAATTCAATGTAGCAATACGGGCAAGCCCTTTAAGCGTGAGTTGCGGGTCAACCGGAACGGGATGATTCCAGCCTTCGAAAACCCATTGCGCGAAGCCGCCGGTAGCACAGACTTTGGTGTGATGTCCCAGTTCTTTACGAAGTTCAGCCAGAATTTCTTTGACCATGCCGAGATAGCCGAGATGCGCGCCGATCCGCATCGCTTCTTCGGTGCTTTTGCCGACGACGTGCGTGGTCTTGATTGGTTTGATATGCGGCAGCAGCGCAGTTTTTTCGGCGAGGTAGTCAAACATCAGCGGCAAACCGGGACAAATGATTCCACCGACATACCCTTCCCGCTTTTTAACGATATCAAACGTCAGCGCCGTGCCGAAGTCGCAGACAACAACCGGCGTTCCATAAACGGCGGCGGCCTCGCAGGCATTGGCCAGCCGGTCAGCGCCGATAGTTTCTGGCTTTGGATAGGAAACGGGCACGCCAAGATTTGCCGTGTGATTTACCCACAAAATTTCAGTCACGCCCTGTTTTTTCAAAAACTGCTCCCAGCGTTTATTGACACCGGGTTTCACGGAAGCGATCACCGCTCGCACGGGAACAGAGCGTAGCTTGAGCACTGGCACGTCAGATGGCGTACGCTGAATAGAAAAAAGCTTCAGTCCGCGAGCAACCGCCAGCGAGGTGCTGGTGTTTCCAATATCCACAACCAGCGTCGGATTCATAAATCCTCCTCTTGGAAATTCGAAACTCGAAATTCGAAATTCGAAAAAAAGATGTTGACCGCAAAGACGCAAAGACACAAAGGGAAGAAATAACCTTTTTCTGCCACTCTTCTTTGCGTCTTTGTGTCTTCGCGGTCAAAAAAATGATCCTGTCTATTGATTAAATTAACCGACGGATGGTCTAAGAAATTATGCGTATAATAGATAGCCCACCGTGCGCGGCTACAGCAACTGTAGGTGCGGGCGGTGACCGCGTCGGTACCGAAGAGTTTTGAAATTCTAATTTCTGAATTTGTCATTTTTTCGGATTTCGATATTCGGATTTCGGGTTTTTAGACGAAGTCTAACGCCAAATCAGATGCTGGAGCGGAATGCGTCAGTGCGCCGACCGAAATGGCGTTCACGCCGGTTTTGGCGATTGCACGGATGGTTTTTAGATTCACGCCACCAGACGCTTCGGTTTTACAAATACCGGCACACAGTTTGACGCATTGACGCAAAATCGGCGGCGGCATGTTGTCGAGAAGTACCCAGTCGGGCTTGGCCGGCAGAACCGCTTTGAGTTGTTCGATGGTATCGACTTCAACTTCGACCAGCAGACCGGGATATTTTTTGTGTCCAGCAAGAACAGCACCGGCGAGGTCACCGCCTTCACGCGTCCAATGCGCGAGGTGGTTGTCTTTAATCAGCACGCGATCAAACAGGCCGTAGCGGTGGTTGGTGCCACCACCGCAGACTACAGAATATTTTTCAAACGTCCGCAGGGTTGGCGTGGTCTTACGCGTGTCGAGAATCAGTACGTCTGGGTTGTTGGCTTCTTCAACATACCGGCGGGTCAGTGTGGCAATACCGGTCATGCGCTGAATAAAGTTGAGCGCCGTACGTTCGGCGATGAGCATGGCGCGAGCGGAACCGGAAACGCTCAGCACGACATCGTCAGGTTTAATGACGGTGCCGTCTTTCTTTTTTTGAACGATTTTAACAGCAGCATCCATTTGTCGAAAAACTTCAGCGGCGACAGAAACACCAGCCAGCACACCGGCTTCGCGCGCTACCAAATGTGCCTTGGCGGTTTCACTGGGCGGCACCAATGCAAAGGTTGTGGCATCCAACTGCTTGGGGCCGAGGTCTTCGGACAATGCTTCGTGAATCCGCGATTTAACATCTGGTAATAAGAGAATGTTTTGAAGCTTCATGGATTTCTCCGAAATCAGACCGTCTGGTTCTTATTCGCGCCCATCATCACGCCGATCGGCTTAAGCATTTCAATGTTTTCACAGACAATTTTTAGCGCGGCGGCAATCGGCACGGCGAGCAGTGCGCCGGTGATGCCCCACAGCCAACCCCAAAAAGCCAGTGAGAGTAGAATGAACATCGGGCTGAGGTTGAGATTGTCGCCCAACACCTTCGGCTCAAGCAGACAACCGATGATCTGATGAATAACCAGTAGAGCGGCCAGGATACAGACCGCTGACCAAAAGTTCGGGTAGAACTGTACCAATGCCATCAGCACCGGCGGTACCGAGGCGACAACAACTCCACCGGGAATAAAACTGAGCAGGAACGCCAGTACCGCCCAAGTCAGAGGAAAATCCGATTTGCCGATCACCAGTACAATCCAAACCAGCACGGCGGAAACCGAGCTAAGGATTAATTTAACATAAAGGTACCGGCTGATTTGACGCGCGATGGAGGTTGTCACTTTTGCAATGCGCCTGCCCTGTTCATTCGGGAAAGCGCGCTGAACCTTACCTTCGAAATACGGTTTGCCGAGCAGCATAAAAATCAGAAAAACCAGAACCAGTGCTAGATTGCCGGTGAACGCAATGAATGAATCGGAAAAAGCGACCAGCCGTTTTCCAATCTGCTGGTTCCAGTTAATCTCTCCGAATGACAGCCAGGACGGCAGCGTATACTTTTCCCGAACGGACGCAGTAATCTGCGTAAACTGGTCGGCGTACTTTGGATACACTTCAACAAATACCATGGCGCGAGTGTAGATAAAAAGTCCGGTCAGGTAAAAAAAGCCGAACAGTAGAACCATTACGACAGCGACCGCTGGTGCCGTTGGAACACGGTGCCGCGACAGAAAATTAATCGGCGGCGCCAGGATGTAGGAAAGAAACCAGGCGATGACCAACGGTAAGATGACTGCCTGCGCGATTTTCAAAACACATCCGACCGCGATTAAAGCAATGATGCCGATTAATGGAATCAAAACACGCTGATTTTGCTGCATGGGAATACCTCCGGTGATAAGCACTAATCTCTAAATCCGAAATCCGAAACAAAATTCTGCATGCGGTTTAGCGGTGCGCGGTCTCGTATGCGGTAATATCGTCGGCATACTGAAGGGTCAGTCCGATATCGTCCAGTCCGTTCAACAGCTTATTCTTGAGCACCGGATCGGTTTCAAAGGTAAAATTTTGATCCCCAGTGGATACGTGTAGCGTAACGGTTTGAGACTCCAGATCCACCGTCGCTTTCAGGCCCGGTTGCTTTTCCAGTGCTTGGAAAATTTTATCGACCTGTTTTGCATCCATCTCAATCGTTAGCAAACCATTCTTGCCACAATTGCTTCGGAAGATATCGGCGAATGCCGGAATAGTCCCCTCACAGGCGGCGATGACCACTTTAAAACCAAACTGCTGAACTGCCCATACGGCGTGTTCTCGGCTTGACCCGCACCCGAAGTTGTTGCGTGCTACCAAAATTTGCGCGGCGGCAGTTTCCGGTTTGTTCAGTACAAAGGCCGGATTGTCCGAACCATTGTTAAAATAACGCCAGTCAGAAAATAGCGCCACGCCGAAACCAGTCCGCTTAATCGACTTCAGATACTCCTTCGGAATGATCGCATCCGTATCAATATTTGCGCGATCAACTCCCGCGACGACACCTGTAAATGTTTTAAATTTTTCCATGATTAAATCTCTTTGAGTTTATAACGCTAAAGAATATCGACAAAAAATCCGCCGAGCGCAATGACAACCCGCGACAAAATAGCCCCGCCCGCGCCTTTCGCATTTCTGCTACTCACCGCAGGCGGAGCCTTCTTATTCAACGGATTGTTATCGTTATGGTTCGACGAACGCAGGTTGTTCTATGTAGCAACGCTTCACCTGACTGAAAGGAAGGAAAGCGTTCCTCTTGTGTAGCAACGCTTCATCCGACGCTCAGCGAGGAAAAGCGTTCGTTCCGCATCGCCCCGCCGCAAGACCGCTTTCCCCTGCGGGGTGAAGCGGGGCTACAAACAAGATGTAGCAACGCTTCACCTGAAAGGAAAGCGTTCCTCTTGTGTAGCAACGCTTCACCTGACTGAAAGGAAGGAAAGCGTTCCTCTTGTGTAGCAACGCTTCATCCGACGCTCAGCGAGGAAAAGCGTTCGTTCCGCATCGCCCCGCCGCAAGACCGCTTTCCCCTG
>JBBQSL010000079.1:0-13796 GCA_038213895.1 Kiritimatiellales bacterium
GCCAAAAGCAATCGCGTCGAAAACGCCTATGACACCCTTGGGCGCATCGTCGCCCGCACCAACTGGGTCATGACCGCCACCAGCGGACTCGAGATCGAAAGCACCTCCGCCTGGTACTACGACGGAACCGACGCAGGCTGCTGGCTCGGTGCGCTCCGCCGCGAAGAACTCTATCAGGGTGGCACCAGCCCCACTTACCGCAAAACCTACGCCTACGACTCCTATGGCCGCCCCATGCTCGAACTTTATAACTTCGACAACAAGTGGTATTACAACTGCGTTCGCTACGACCAGTACAGCCGCGTCAAATTTACCGACCGCTTCTGGCGTCCCAAAGCCGTTGCCGAATCTGGCGACAACCTCAGCCCGCTCTGGAACGTCCTCAGCACCGTCAACACCTACAATAACCTCGGCGCCATCACCAAAGTCTCCGACTCCACCGGCCACACCTGGTGGCAGATCCACGATGAAGACATCGACTCCAAAGGCCGACTTCTCAAATACACTCTCGGTAACGGTACGGTAACGTCGAAAACCTACGATCAGAACACCGGCTTCCTCACCGCCATTACCTGTCGTAACGCCGCGTCTTCTTCCGACGACATCCAGTCGCAGCAGTACGGCTTCGATCGCCTCGGCAACATCACCTATCGCCAAGATCTGCGCCAGCTTCACCTCAAAGAAACCTTCGTCAACGACGGCCTCAACCGGTTGACCCAGTCAACGGTTGAATCTTCTTTAACCAATTCAACGGTTTCAACGGTTTCTTACAACTCCCTCGGCAACATTCTCACCAAAACCGGAGTCGGAACTTACACTTACGGACAAAACGGCACCAAACCCCACGCCGTCACTTGCGTCTCCGGAGGGTCGGGTTCCACCTCGACTTCTTACACGTATGATGCGAATGGGAATATGCTTGGCCGCCAGATCGACGGCTCTAACACCCTCACCACCGTCTGGACTTCCTTTAACATGGTGAAAAGCATCTACAGCGGGCTCAATGGCTCCACCTTCACCTACGACATCAACAACAGCCGGATCACCCAGATCATTGAAACCGATACCGGCCTCGCCAAAACCGTCAAAAAGAAAATCTATATCGGCGGCATGGAGCAGGACGAAGAAGTCACCAACCCCAACGATGCTCCGGGAAGCTGGCAGTGGGATCACAAAGAAACCCGCATCTTCATCAACACCCCCTCTGGCACCGTCGGCATCCACGTACAGACCCCCGGCTCCACGCCCTCGGTGCCAGACTCGATTGCCCGAAAATACTTCCACACCGACCACCTTGGCAGTATCGTCGCCGTCACTGGTGCCAAAGTCGGCACCGCCGCCTCCCTCCTCGCCGAATACTCCTTCGACGCATGGGGAGCCCGTCGCGATGCGTCCGATTGGTCCCCTCTCGCCACTTGCCACTCGACACTTGCCACTGATAGGGGCTTCACCGGCCACGAAATGCTCGATCATTTAGGCGGACTCGTCCACATGAACGGACGCATCTACGATGCCAACCTCGGACGTTTCCTTTCCGCCGACCCCACGCTCCAGTTCCCCAGCAACCTTCAGGACTACAACCGCTACAGCTATGTCGGCAACAATCCCCTGCGCTACACCGACCCGTCCGGCTACTCGTGGCTCAGCAAAGCGTTCAAAAGTATCGGGCACTTTTTCAGCAAATACTGGAAAATAATCGTAACAATTGTTATCGCAGTTGTGTGCGCAATTGTAGCTCCGTATCTGATGGGATTGGCATTTAACTCATTTTGGGGGCTGGTGGTTGCCGGTATTGCCGGAGGATTTGCCGGGAGCTTTACGGGAACCTTACTAAACGGGGGAGGTTTAGGTGATGCTTTCAGGGCGGGCTTAACGGGCGCCCTATGGGGCGGCATTGCCGGGGCGGCCGGAGGATGGATTCAGGCTGCGCAATGGGGAAAACTTTGTGCCGCGCTGGCACAAGGCGTTACAGGTAGCGCAATTTCCTTTGCCCAAGGCGGAAGCATCGAATCGGGTTTTCTTGCAGGTTTTGCAGGAGGATGGGCCGCTGGACAGTTTAGCAGCATTCCAGGAAAAATGTTTGCCGGAGCCATTGTTGGTGGATGCGCCTCTATGGTCGGTGGTGGAAAGTTTGAAAGCGGTGCTGTTAGCGGGGCCTTTACCTCGTTGGCTTGGAGTGTGCTTGGAACTCCGCAAGCCCGGCAGAAACTTTTGGGCGATATAAAAGGTGCGGCAGGCGCGACATGGGAATTCGTCAAGATGTACGTGCTTGTGGGATCAGAACCCGGGAAAATCAACTGGAATCCATTGCACTGGTCATACGGCCAAAATGTTGGTGGAAACACGGTTAATGACGGCCATGACGGGCAGGTTGGTATGTCGGCAAATCAAGTCGGGGTAAAAGGTTGGATTGATCGATTAGATTTCGGGGGTATGTGGCACGACAAATGGTTCGCTACAGTTAGTGATCCAAACATCATGACACATGGGACAATGTTTAGAGGACCGCTTAGAGCGATCGGCGATCTAGGTCTGGCAGTGAATTGCGCCTTTGCTATTGTACCGGGCCCAAAGATGGCACCAATTCTACCCGCAGCGATGACCGCAGCGGGAATAATTTTTGCGGCACCATTTCATGCAACTTATTTAGATCGCATCATGCCAGGGATGTAAAAGAATATGAAAAGTAAACGGTTAGTAGCTGCAATAGGTTTGTTTGTTCTCACGCTAAGTTTTTATGGATGCTCATTCATAACGCTATGGACTCCGCTTGCCGACATTAATCAACTCGGTACTGTCATAAAACCCGGTGAACAGGTCATGATCCAGCATACAAACGGGGCAGTCACGGTTAAGTATGCCTCGCCATCAGAGCGAGAGATTTGCTGGAAGGGGCAATCTGTGAAAATCAGTCTGCGGAAATCTTCTTCTATAAATGGAATATATGGCGAAGAAAAAGTAAGGTTAAAGGACGGGGCAGCCGGAGATATTCGTAGCGTTTTGTATCAGGAATCAACAATTGATATCGCTTCAGATGAACAGTATCACGATCTTATTCAATATTGGTGCCCGCCGCGATTTGGGTATGAGTATCGTGCAGATTCTCAGATGATTGTGAAGTACGAAATTCAAGGCCGTGGTTCCCAAAAGCGGCTTTGTATTTGGATTCACAAATATCAGAGAAAAGAGAACGGTCGATAATCTTTGTTTTGGTGTCGCGTCTGCGGATAAATCGCTAATCGTTCGACAGAAAGAAAAATATGAAAAGGATCATAACGCTGTTTGCTCTGGCTCTACTCATGACTGGATGTACAACCATGTACAATGAGCCGCCCGCAGGCTCTTCATGCGCAACATTGCGAGGGAAGCCGATTAAGGGGTTTAATGCGGCAATATCGAATTTTAAAGAAGCGTATATCTACGAGATTAATGGTAAGCCAGTTGGTAATATGTGGAAAAGCTATGGAGCCAAACGTAAAATTCCTGCCGGGAAAACATCAGTAATTCTCGGAGCTCATCTGGACGGACCCCTTACAGCAATATCAGAAGTTGTTTTTTATGCTGAACCCAAAATGGACTATCAGGCATGCCGTAAGGAATCGGGCATGGATGTAACGCTATACGTGGAAGAAAGTGTGTCAGGAAGAATTGCCGGAAGCAGTCAGACAAAAAAAATTGAAAAAGCCGCCTCTGCTGCCCCGATCTTCATACCGATAGTTTACTAATCGATGATTTGCCGCGACCGTCGCCGTGCCGCATCTTCTTGGAAAGGAACAATTGAATGATGAACAAGAAACAATGGGTGTCCGTAATCATTATGCTTAGCTGTTGTTCCGCACATGCTATACCGAATTTTGTTGAAATTGGTGACCCCGGCAATACGGCGGATACGAGTGGTTATGGAGGGGTTAATTATACCTATAAAATCAGCAGAACTGAAATTTCCATTGCAGAATTTGAGGCATCTGGCGCCGGGAGCGGGAATGAAAACTATTTTAATGACGGAACTCGTACCGTCGGCCCCAATGCTCCGGCGGTGAATGTTACTCTGTACGAAGCTATGAAATACTGTAACTGGCTGACCAGCGGCGATGTGGGTAGCGGAGCATATATATTGGATAATCTTTCTAACCCCACAGGCGTAACCATTGACCGAAAATCAGCCGTTGAAATCTATACCAGCATTTTTGTTCTGCCGACAGAAGACGAGTGGTATAAGGCCGCCTATTATACTGGCGATCAAGGCGACCTTTGGAGCCTTTATGCCACCGGAGTGGATGATGTTCCGCCGAGAGCCATAGGCGGCAACGGCTGGAATTGTTTAAAATATGAAAATGGGTTAAACTTTCTGCTTACAAGTCCAAACTATGTCTGGGCAGTTGGAGGCAGTAAAGAAGAGCAGAACGGAACGTATGATATGATGGGAAATGTGACTGAATGGGTGGAAGACCCATCCGGCATGCTGCGCGGCGGCGGTTATAATACCTTCAATGAAAATGCGATGAGCTCGGCGTACCGCTGGGCTAACGACCCCTCTTCGGAAGATTTTTTTATGGTTGGCTTTCGCGTTGTACAGACCAATACCGTCCCTGAGCCAGTAACGGCGGGCCTTCTTTTTATGGGTGGCTTAGCTGTGTGGTTCGTAAAACGGGCACAAAAAGAATCCGATGAAAATTAGGATTCATTCTCCGGGGTTTTGAAAGTGATCCGGCAACGCCCGTTTCTTTTGATCGCAAGATGGTGATCTTGGACGTGGTTTTAAAAATAATGAAGACCGCAGGGCAAAGTGGATCATGGTATCCCATAAAACGCTGGCTTTTACGGGGCATCATTGGGTGATTTTCGCCCTACTGGCTTTATATCAAGATTGACAAGATGCCCAGTGTCCTTACCATAAGCTCCCTTTTCGGTTTCGGGAGCCCGATCCGAAAGAAAAACGAAAATAGAGATTGAAGGGATTTTCTCATGGGGCAATTTGATGGAAAAGTAGCATTGGTGACCGGAGCCGCCCGCGGAATCGGTCAGGCGATCGCTCTGAAACTCGCAGCCGATGGGGCCGACCTTGCGCTGTGCGACCTCAAGGCTGAATGGCTGGAAGAAACCGCCGGTAAAGTTAAAGCGCTTGGCCGTCGCGCAGAATGCTACAGCGTGGATGTCAGCAACGCCGCAGGCGTGGACACTACCGTAAAACAGATTGAAAAGGATTTCGGCAAGGCGATTGATATTCTGGTTAATAATGCGGGCATCACCAAAGACGGTTTACTGATGCGCATGAGCGAAGAAGATTGGGATGCCGTAATGAACGTCAATCTCAAGGGCGTGTTTCTTTTCACCAAAGCTGCGATGCGCGGCATGATGAAACAGCGCTCCGGTAGCATCGTCAATATCGCTTCAATCATCGGACTTATCGGCAATCCCGGTCAGGCCAACTATGCCGCTTCTAAGGGCGCGGTCATTGCGTTCACCAAGACCGTGGCCAAAGAAATTTCTAGTCGTAACGTCCGTTGTAACGCGGTCGCCCCCGGCTTTATCCGTACCAAAATGACGGATGCGCTTTCAGAAGAGGTGCAGCAAAAAATGCTCGCCAATATCCCTCTGGGCCGCTTTGGCGCGCCTGAAGATGTGGCCAATGTGGTCGCTTTCCTGGCGGGAGACGCCTCAGGTTATGTCACTGGACAGGTGATTTCGACTTGCGGCGGGATGGTTATGTAGGGTAAAGAGACGTTCAATTAGGAGCCGAAACTAAGGAGAAATACTATGGCACTTGCAGATAAAGTAAAAGATATCATCGTAGAACAGCTTGGCGTGAATGCCGACCAGGTCACCCCAGCTGCATCGTTCATTGAAGATCTTGGCGCGGACTCGCTCGACACCGTCGAACTGGTCATGGCGTTTGAAGAAGAATTCGGTGCTGAAATCCCGGACGAAGATGCTGAAAAGCTGGTCTCCGTCGGCGCCGTCATCGATTACCTCAAATCAAAAGGTCTTGGAGAATAAAGACGGTTTGTGGTAGAAAAACCGGAAACCTTTAAATAGGTTTCCGGCTTTTTTTTATAGAGCAGTTTCTAGAGGAGAGAACGATGAGTCGTCGTAAAGTAGTTATCACAGGGATGGGCGCAGTTACCCCGATCGGCAACAATGTCGCCGAATTCTGGGAGGGTCTTAAGACCGGGCGTTCCGGAGGAGGGACGATTACCAAAATTGCTAATTTAGACAGCTTTACAACGAAGATTGCGGCTGAAGTAAAAGGCTTTGATCCCGAACTGTTTATGTCTAAAAAAGAAGCCCGTAAAATGGATCCCTTCACCCAGTACGGGTTGGCGGCTTCAATTATGGCTATGCAGGACTCCGGACTGGATCTTACGAAAGAGAATCTGGAACGCATCGGCGTCATTGTCAGTACGGGCATCGGCGGTTTGCAAATCATGGAAGCCTCGCAGGACATCTATCGCGAGCGCGGTGCCGGACGGCTTTCCCCTTTCATCATTCCGGTTATGATCACCAATATCGTCGCTGGACATGTCGCTATCCAATTTGGTCTAAAAGGGCCTAATTTTTGTGTTACCAGTGCCTGCGCCTCTGGAACGCACTCCATTGGTGAGGCGTTGCGAATCATTCAGCACGGCGAAGCGGATGTTATGCTGGCGGGCGGAACGGAGGGGGCCATTACCCCGCTTGGCGTGGGCGGATTCTGCGCTCTACGTGCGCTCACCACGCGGAATGATGATCCGACCCGCGCGTCTCGGCCGTTCGATGCCAATCGCGACGGATTCCTTATCGGCGAGGGAGCTGGTGTTATTGTGATTGAAAGTGAAGAGCATGCGAAAGTACGCGGTGCCCATATTTATTGCGAACTCGCTGGGTATGGTCGGACTTGTGACGCTCATCACATCACGGCACCTTCTCCGGATGCTAACGAAGCGGCTCGCGGCATGCGCTTGGCTTTTGAAGATGCTGGACTTACAGCGGAAGACATTGACTACGTCAACGCGCATGGAACCAGCACCTCGCTTAACGATAAGGGCGAAACGCTGGCGATTAAGAAAGCACTGGGCGATCATGCTTATAAAGTGGCCATCAGCTCCACCAAAGGGATGACTGGACACTTGCTCGGTGCCGCCGGTGGTGTTGAAGCTATTGCCTGTGCGCTGGCTATTCAAGAAGGGATTGTTCCGCCGACGATCAACTATGAAACGCCTGATCCAGATTGCGATCTCGATTACGTTCCGAATGTGGCCCGCAAGATGGAAGTGCGTGCTGCACTCAGCAATTCACTGGGTTTTGGTGGACACAATGCCACGCTCTGCTTCAAAAAAGCATAAGGTCTCCAGTGATTGAAGAAGCTTTTTCGTAATCCGCTTTAGTCTGCCGATTGAAACATTGCGGCGAGATATTGACCGGTGTAGGATCCGGCGGTTTTGGCGACTTTTTCTGGAGTTCCGATGACGACCACTTTCCCGCCGCGTTCGCCGCCGTCGGGGCCGAGGTCGATCAGCCAGTCGGCGCGTTTAATGACGTCGAGGTTATGTTCAATCACCAGCACGGTATTACCGCCGTCGCGCAGGGTTTCCAATACCTGGATGAGTTTATGAACATCGGCGAAGTGCAGTCCGGTGGTCGGCTCATCAAGGATGTAGAGCGTTTTCCCGGTAGCCTTTTTGCTAAGTTCAGTGGAAAGTTTGATGCGTTGCGCTTCGCCACCGGAAAGTGTGGTGGCGGATTGGCCGAGCCGCAGGTAGCCGAGGCCGGTTTCGCGGAGCGTACGCAGTTTACGTTCGATGCCGGGAATCGCGGCGAAAAATTCGCAGGCTTCATTGATGGTCATATCCAGCACTTCGGCAATGTTCTTGCCGCCGTAATGGACTTCGAGCGTTTCGCGATTATAGCGTTTACCGGCACACTGCGGGCAGGTGACGTAAACATCCGGTAGGAAGTGCATTTCAATTTTAAGCAGGCCGTCGCCTTGGCAATGTTCACACCTGCCGCCTTTGACGTTAAAGCTGAAGCGCCCAGGCCCGTAGCCGCGCACTTTTGAGGCGGGTAGCTGTGTGAAGAGGTCGCGGATGATCGAAAATGCGCCGGTGTAGGTGACGGGATTGCTACGCGGCGTCCGCCCAATCGGCGATTGGTCGATGACGATGACCTTATCGATTTGGTCAACGCCGAGCAGTTCCTTATGCTTGCCGGGGCGTTCTTTAGAGCCGAAGAAGCGGCGGAACAGGGCGCGACGCAATACGTCGTCCACCAGCGTACTTTTGCCGGAACCGGAAACACCGGTGACGCAGGTGAGCAGTCCGAGCGGAATTTTCACATTCACGTTCTTCAGGTTGTTTTCGGTTGCACCGCGAATTTCAATAAATCCGGCGGTAGCTTTATGACGATTTTTCGGCACTTCGATTTGAATCTCGCGGCGCATGTATTGTGCCGTGAGCGACTTGGGAGCTTTGAGTAGTTGCGCGGGCGTTCCGCAGAAAACAATTTCGCCGCCGTGGACACCCGCGCCGGGGCCGAGGTCAATGACATAGTCAGCTTCGCGGATGGTTTGTTCGTCGTGCTCGACGACGACGACGGTATTGCCGAGGTCGCGCAGTTCTTTGAGCGTGGCGAGCAGGCGGTCGTTGTCGCGCTGATGCAGGCCGATGCTCGGTTCGTCGAGGACGTAGAGTACGCCGGTCAGGCGTGAACCGATCTGCGTGGCGAGCCGGATACGCTGGGCTTCGCCGCCGGAGAGTGTGCCGCTTTCGCGATCGAGCGTAAGGTAGTCGAGGCCGACGTCTATCATGAAGCCGAGGCGCGCCTGAATTTCCTTCAGAATGTCGCGGGCAATGATGGATTCCTCTTTGGTGAGAATTTCGGGGGAACCCACCCCGTCCGTCGCTCCGCTCCGGCCCCCGTGGCGGGGGTTTTGTGGGATCCCCTCCGGTGGAGGGGTGCCCGCAGGGCGGGGTGGGTTTTTTGATTCCAGAGATTGAAAAAACTTTTGGGCTTGTTCGATGGAGAGGGTGCAGATTTCGTAAATATTTTTTCCACCGACGGTACAAGCAAGTGTCTCGGGGCGCAGGCGTGCGCCGTTACAGGCCGTGCAGCGTTGGGTGCCCATATAGGCACGCAAGCGCTCCTGATTGAATTCACTTTCGGAGTCGGTATAACTGCGCTGAAGGTTCGGAATAAGGCCTTCGAATGGCTTGTGTACTTTGTGGCGGCGCAGGAAGTAGCTGATGGGTTCGTCGCCGGAGCCGTAGAAGAGAATCTTTTTAAAGGAAGCGGGCAGTTCGTTGAATGGCGTGCTGAGCGCAATGCCGTAATGGTCGGCGACGGCATGAAGTAATTTTTTATAGTAGATGATGGCTCGCCGTCCGCCGCGGCGCCATGGGTGGATGCTTTCTTCGAGCGGCAGGGTTTCGTTGGGAACGACCAGCTCTTCGTCGAACGTCAGCATATTGCCGAGTCCGTGACAGGTCGGGCAGGCACCATAAGGGCTGTTAAAGGAAAAGTGTTTTGGCGTAAAGGTTTCGAAGCTGATGTTGCAGTCGAGACAGGCGTTCTTTTCCGAGTAGAGTCGGTCTTCCCATTGGGTATCGCTGGTTTGGATCATGGCGATAATCAGCCCTTCACCGGTGGCGAGTGCCAGTTCAACGGAGTCGTTGATCCGGCTACGCGCGGCGGGGTCGATTACGAGTCGGTCAATGACGGCTTCGATGGTGTGCTTTTTATTTTTATCGAGGTCGGGGATCGAGTCCAGTTCGCACAGCACGCCGTTGACGCGGACACGGACGAAACCTTGACGGCGAATGGAGGCAAAAATCTCTTCGTGGAGACCTTTACGTCCGCGCACGAGTGGGGCAAGTAGCATGACTTTGGTTTTTTCCGGAATCTTAAGCAGCTGTTCGGTGATGTTTTCGGCGCTTTGTCGCTGGATGGGTTTGCCGCAAGAAGGACAGTGGACTTTTCCAATGCTTGGAAACAGCAGGCGGAGGTAGTCGTGAATTTCGGTGGTGGTGGCGACGATGGAGCGCGGGTTGGATCCCGCCGTGCGTTGTTCGATGGAAATGGCAGGGGATAGACCCTCGATAGTGTCCACGTCCGGCTTTTGCATTTGTTCGAGAAACTGGCGGGCATACGCGGAGAGACTTTCGACATATTTGCGTTGGCCTTCGGCGTAGAGCGTATCGAAGGCGAGTGACGATTTGCCCGAACCGCTCAGTCCGGTTATGACGGTTAGTTTATTGCGCGGGATACGCACGGTTATGTTCTTCAGGTTGTGCTCCCGTGCGCCGGTGACGGTGATCCATTTATCGCTCATAGTCATCAAATTTCTATTCAGGGTTTATTGCTGTAACTATAGCATAGGCGAATCAGGAATTGTAAATTTTTCGCGGTTGGAGTTATGATGAGGCTTGTCGTAGCCCCTCCAGCAAGTGTAATATATAGATAAATTATATAAGGGGGTCTTATGCGTATCAGGAAGATGGTTGTTATTCCGGCGGTCTGCGTAGCGGCGTTAGTTACCTTCGGGCAAGGTGCCGCAAATGTTGGGAAATCAGTTGAAGAACTTAAAAAAGAAATCGATTTGGGTGCGCTGAACGTTTCGGAATTTCGGGATAAACAGAATAAGAAGTTTACGAAGATAAAAACCACCAGCTTCCAAGACAAGGATATGGGGTTTGAGGGTGTCATGCGGGTCACGCTAGAGCTAAAAGGCGACAATGGGGACGTTTGGTATGGACAATTACTGAAGCCTCAGGCTAAGGCGAGTAAACTTACGGATTATACCGGAGAGGATACTTGGGAATTCCAAACGGCTCACGGTCTGTTGAAGTATCCAGAGCTTTCGTGCGTTGTCGAATATGGATACCAGATGACGAATAAGACCTTTGTGGCGATAGATTCAGCATACAAGAAGGATGAAAATGCTGCTGACATTATGACCCGCAATAAAGATTCAAAAAACAAACTGACAATCACAGCTAAAACAAGAGCTGAGCGTGAAGGGCAAGCTGGCGGCGGCGGCGGTGAGTAGTTTATGAATTCTGACATTAAAGCGGTATTACAAAAACCAATCACCGGCAGTGTGCTGACGGTGGCTTCTGGTGTTTTTTTCTTTTTCACCTGTATATTGCTGCCGCTGGTCGGACGAGCCGGAACCAGCGCTCCTCATGCCGGGAAAAATCAGTTGGGCTTTCTGGCGGCAGTCAGTTTGACTTTTTTGCTCGCCGCGCTGGCGACTTGGTCAAAGCTAGTACGTCGTTTAGAAGATAAAAGCCCGCTACCTTTTTGGTCGCTGGGCCTTTGCGCAGCCAGTGTCGCGCTTTTTATTCTTCAAGTAACTGGACTGCTGGCCGTTTAAACCGCAGACCGCTGAAGGCAGAGGCTAGCGCGAAGCGACGGCAAAGAACGAAGTGAAAGGTAATATCGAACAAGGAATGTCGAACTCCGAAGTTTGGAAAGTCTACTCCTTCATCATTCTGCGGTTCCTTGTTCTATATTCGATATTTTGTAGAGCATCCATGCCGCCAGCGTTTTGGCGTCATCCACCTTGCCAGCGCCAATCATCGTGTCCATTTCCTGCTCCGTGACGAGCACCGTTTCAATAGCCTCGTCGGGGTCGAAATCGGTTTCACCGGGCGCGTGGACTTCGGCATAGTAAATATCAATCCGTTCCGTGCAGTAGCCGACGGAAGGGTAGATTGATGAAAGAAAATGTATGGAGACCGGTTCGTAACCTGTCTCTTCTTTCAGTTCACGGCGGGCGGCGGCTTCTGTCTCTTCGCCAGGATCAACATTTCCTGCCATTACCTCAAAACAGACGCGTTCCATGGCTTTGCGGAACTGGCGGATAAAAACAAATCGGCCGTCGCGCCGACGGGCGATCACGGCCACCGCAACGCCGTGACGGATAATTTCGCGCGTGCCAATACGCCCATTCCCCAGTTCAACGGACAGCACGTCCAAACTCAGCATCCGGCCTTCAAAAATAGTTTTCCGGCTGATTGTTTTTTCACACATAAGCCCGTAATCCATCGTTTTTAGTCAAGCGTATTAACCAGCAGTCCATCGCGGAGTTTCGGTTCAAACCAAGTGCTCTTGGGCGGCATCAGCAGGGTGGCATCGGCGACGGCCATGAGCTGGTCGAGTGTGGTCGGATAAAGCGAGAAGGCAACGACCGCCTCGCCCGCGTTGACGCGCCGTTCGAGTTCCAGTGTGCCGTGGATACCGCCGACAAAATCAATTCGGTTGCTTTCGCGCGGGTCGGCGATGCCGAGCAGGGGAGCCAATACGCGGTCTTGCAGGATGCTGACGTCGAGCGAGGCTACCGGATCGTTCGGAAGTGCGGCTTTGGGTGTGAGCAGAAACCATTTTCCGGAAATGTACATACAGACGGCACCGGGGGTCTCTGGCATTTTCTTTTTAGTCTCGGCGACGACGAACGATTGTTCCAAGGATCGGAAAAACTGTTTTTCGGTTTGGCCGTTTAGATCAAAGACGACGCGGTTATACGGCAGAATTTTGAGTTGCCCAGCGGGGAACAGCACGCAGAGGAATCGGTTGTACGGTTCATTACCGGTGTGTTTTGGATTAGATTTTTTTCGCAGCTGTGCCACCCGCACGGCGCTGGCGACACGGTGGTGTCCATCCGCCACATAAAAGGCCGGAACGGCTTGAAAAGCGGACTCTACGGTTGCGGAGTCAGCAAATTTCCAGACGGTGTGGATGATGTCACCTGCGGCGGTGACGCGGTAAAGCGGTTTTTCCTGCGCGGTTTTCTGCATCAAGGCGGTGAGGGTTGCGTTGTCGCGGTACGTTAGGAAAATCGGGCCGGTCTGGGCGTTGGTTCGATCCACGTGCTTGGTGCGGTCGTCTTCCTTGGCGCGGCGGGTTTTTTCATGAATTTTTATTTTGCCGGACTCGTAGTCGGCCACATTGCAGAGAGCAACCACGCCGTACTGGATACGCCCATCCATTTCCTGACTGTAGAGATAGAGACTGGGCTTTTCTTCGCGCACCAGCGAACCACCGGCTTTTAGTTTCTCAAAATTTTCAACGGCTTGGGCGTAGACGGCGTCGGAATAGGGAGCGGTATTTTCCGGCAGATCAATTTCTGAGCGGGTTACGCGCAGAAAAGAGAGCGGATTGCCTGCGGCCATTTCCGCTGCTTGTTTCCGATCCATCACGTCGTAGGGAAGAGTCGCAATTTTATCCGCCAGACCTTCGGCGGGCCGCCATGCTTTGAACGAATTGATTTTCATAATGCGGCGCAGTGTACAGAACCCGTTTAAAAAAGAAATCGTTAATAAACGCGAAAGCGGATGATTCTAAGTCGGCGACCGGACAAGTTGACATCCTTATGTCAGTTTCTTATTTGAATGAAAGGTTAACCCTATGAAGACCATGCCGGTAGGCGAATTTAAAACAAGTTTTTCTGAATGGAAATCAATCCGGTAGATGCTGGACTGCTGGCATCATCACACCGTCTTCCGCTGAAAGGGCATAAAGACCCGTTTGACCGGTTGCTATCTTGGCAGGCCATACAGAGGAACATGACATTGATTACAAAAGATGCAGAGTTTGAGGAATATCAAACCGCAGGCCTTAAAACACTTTGGTAATCAGAGATTCTTCGCTCTTCATCAGGCCGGACGGTACCATGAGCCTTTACCCGTACCTTCCCGGCGCAGAAGCCCTTGTTGAACCAGCTGACGGAAGCGCTGTTTGATGGTGTTACGATTGCCGCCAGTCAGTTGTGTCGCTTCTCGAACCGTCAGTGTCCCCCGTTCCCGCACGGCCAACAGTAAGGC
>JBBQSL010000080.1:0-13443 GCA_038213895.1 Kiritimatiellales bacterium
CCGCGTCTGGATCAGCTGGACCAATAAAGCGCTGCGCGATGAACAGGGGAATCTACTGGAAATTCTGTGCGTCGGCACTGACTCCACAGCGCGCAAACAGATTCAGGATAAAAACAAACTCTATCAGGCGCGGTTGCGCTCCCTCGCCGAAGAGCTTACCACGAGTGAAGAAAAAGAACGCTGGCAGATTTCGCGGTATATCCACGACACCATCGTGCAGAACCTTTCGCTCTCCAGTATGAAAATGAGCCGCATGCAAAGTCCGCTGATAAATGCCAGTCTGACTCAGGAAGCGCAGGAACTTCAGACCACGCGGGATTTGATCGACGAGGCCATCGCTGAATGCCGGACGGTCATGTCCGAACTGACTCCGCCGCTTCTCTATGAACTGGGCCTTATTCCTGCACTCAAAGGACTGGCGGAGGGGCTCCACCAACGGCACGGAATTCCTATTACGATAAAAAAGAATAGTGATTTTGATTGCACAGACAATGTACTTCGGGGGCTTCTGTTCCAGTCCGTTCGTGAACTGGTCATAAACGCGTTGAAACACGCAACTTGTTCAAATGTCGGTATTGCCGTAGCCCTGACTGGAAACGAAGTGCAGATCAACGTCCAAGATGACGGCTGCGGCTTTGACCCTTCACTCCCAAACCACAGCGACAAACATAGCGGCTTCGGTCTTTTTAGCGTTCGTGAACGTATCGAAAACCTCGGCGGACGACTGGAGATCGAATCGGCACCCGGTTGCGGAACAAAAATCAGAATCTTCATGCCTTTGAGAGGCAAGTAGTACCGGCTTTAGCCGGAACAGGTTATGCACCTGAAGGCGGGACTACATACCTTGCCGGAGACGGCTTCATTGGTGGAGCAGGTGGAACACACTCTACACTTTCCGGTAGCGATGGGATCCGGATGCGGTTCTAAAAACCGCAAGGCATACGAATTTCTGCCACTTTTCATCGTGTGCTTTGTCATAAGGTTTTTCGAACCCCGTTATAGATGATCTCCCGATTGTCATTTTTCCGGCAGACGGTGAGTATGGCGGCGTTTTATGAACTACGGAGGCCACTTTATGAACAGTCCATTGTTACTCGATTATAAAAAAACCGACCTGCACAAACCCGACGCGTCAAGCGCAAATTCCGGGAAGTCGCAAACCGTAATCAAAATCGATCCGACTTGTCGGCTGATTCCACAACTGGTCGCCGATGATTTCCTGGATATTCAAGGGGTTTATGAAGTACATACTAATGCAACGCACAAAACCTTCCGGATTATTTTCGACGGAACAAAGGAAACAGTGGGTCGACTGACCGAATATTTATGTTCCTGCAAAAAAAGCCCGCGGTGTGGCGCAGAAAATCCCTGCGGCACTGTGAAAGCGCAACAAGCCGGGAATCATTATATATCCATGGATTATTAACTGAAATGCTTCTCCGGCAAATTGACGACAGAGGAACTTCGCGATGAAAATACTGGTGCTGGATGATCACGACGGCTTTCGACATGAAGTCGTTAGTATGCTTATAGAAATCGGGCATGATGTCGAAGGCGTTGACACAGCCATCGCCGCGATTCCTTTGGTCGAGCGCAGAAAATATGATTTCGCTCTGATCGATTACAACATGCCGGTTCATGACGGAATGTGGTTCCTGCAACACGTCAAAAAACCTCCACATACAAAATTCATACTAATGACAGCACAGCACAATCTGCACATTACGCTGGCCATGTTAAAGGCGGGTTGTGACGGATACATCATCAAACCTTTCGATGAGGAGTACCTGCAGCGCCACCTTGAATTTTATTCTCAGGACTCCAGCAAGGAACCTTTGGAAGAAACCTGAATTTGCCACAAAAGATCACATAGAACTCAAAACCGTTTTTATGTTCTTTGAGCTCTCAAATGGCTTCCTCCTGCAGCGGATCAGCCTACGGCTAAAAATACTCCCAAAATTATTCTGACAAAAATTACTGTTACCTCTACGGTTTAGCCATCAAGCGGGTGAAAAATTCCAGAACCTATGCATCGAAAGACAATCATTTCCCGTTGTGCGATGATAAAATTTTGATATTTCATTCGTCACTCCAAAAAAGGAGTGACCCCTTTTCTGCGGCATTAAACTCACAATCTACCCGTATTATTTCCGGTACCACTTGCCGTCGGCACCCTGCAACCAGTCTCCAGGAACGGCCTGTTCGACAATCTGTAAGGCCCGGCGTCCGGCCACCGTGGAAACACTGGCACCCTGCGCTTTGGCAATTTCAGTATAGACGGCCTGACGGTCGGTATTTTCAGCGTCCACCATTCCCTTGTCAGCCGGACTTTCTGCGACAAAACCCAACAATCCATTGGCTCTTTCACCAATTACACCGCGGGTCTTGAGCGCGCGCATTCGCGGGTCTCTTTGCAGCATGCGTTCTTTTTCGCCTGCAGCAAACGAAAGCACAGCGCAGGAAAGTACAACCGCAAATACCGATAACCATTTTAAATTTTTACACGTTTTCTTCATGATGAGGATTCTCCTTTGGGTTTTTGTCTATTTTTTCTGTTGCGTCGCGGCCTTGGCGGCGGCTTGATCAATATCGCCGAAGAAATTATCCAACTCTTTATCAATCTTCAGATTGATATCCATCGTGATGTGAATCGGCTTCACCTCGTGCGTCATCTCTATTTTATGCCGGGTATAACACCCCGTTGTGGCCAGCAGTGCCAGCCCGATCCATCCCATTCGTTTAATCATAAGCTTCTCCCCGCTACTGTCCCTTGAACAAATTCCACTGTCTGTTGATTCCCGAAGCATAACAAAGCAACTGGTTCAGAGGAACCGTTAAATTCAACTTGAAGCGCATCGGCTGGCGAATACCACGTCCCGGGCGAAGCTCAACTTTGACGTAGGTGCCGCTGCGCGATTCATATTCATACGGCAAGATATTTTCAGGTTGTCCATCCGTCTCAATTTCAATCCGCAGGTTCTCACCTTCACTGTTGAGCGTCATCGTAATCCAATCATAATTAAATGCGGCCAGCGCCGCCGTAACCAGACCGATCTGCCCTTCCTCAAGCGATCCGGGAGGAAGAATGTTACCGACAGCCTTCGCGCCGCCGAATGAAAAAGTTCCGCCTTTGCCCGGAGAGGTAAATAAAAACCCGCGATCAATACTCAGCCCTTCCTTTGTCCATTGAACCGGCAGTCGGCCGTTCAATTCGCCGCCCGCCGAAAATCCGGTCAGACCGCACGCGGAAAGAACCTGTTCCAGCGAAAGCCGATCACAAAAAAGTCGCATAGAAACATTCGTTTCCTGCGGCCCAAACCGGGCACTGTATAAACCGACTCGCCCGCCGCACCATTTAAAATCAAGATCTTCGATAAAAAAGGTCGAGTTCGGTTCCACCTGATAACGCATAAGAATCTGCTCAATCCGCAGATTACCAACCGAAAGGCTGTCCGCCGTCAAGGTCTGTCCCGGCTGAGAGCGCAACTCGCCAGGCAACCGCATCGTGCAAACCGTATTTAAATTACTCAGAATCAAATGGTGCGCCGGAAATTTAAGCTGATGGATATCTAGCGAAATTACCGCTTCTGCCTTTTTTGAGTCACCGGAGATATCCGCCCGAACCAGACCGGAAACACTCAACTCATCGACACGAGGAACCAATCCGCCCAGCTGAACCGGCGAACCGTCTGTAGCGGAAAGCGGAATACGAGCAACGCACGACCAGACCGGATTTGTCGGCAAAGCGGAAAACTGAAGATCCAGCGAAGCGCGAAGCAAGTTATCCTGCAAGGGAATCTCTGCAGACAACACGCCTGCTCCGCCTGAAATACGGGAGTTTGCGCTAAAAGGCCCAGCGCTGAACGTTCCATAACTCACCTTAGAGCACTGAGCCGACACCTCAGCATCAAGACTACCGCCGGAAAGATCAATATTACTGACGGTGACACCTGCATCAAACGCCACCTCTGGACCGGAAACAATCTGCCCGCGCACCGACGGGATACGCCGGTGCATCAGCGTCCATAGCGTATAAGCAACCTCAACGCGGGGAACTCTTAAATCTGGTCCGCTCCCGGCATTGATCCGCAAATCGCCTGCGACCAGACCGGTATAACGCAATGATTCAAGGCGTCCCTCCTTTACTGAGCAATCTGGCTTGGCAAACCAATGCGGCAGTGTAACTCGGTTTACCATCCACTTCGCCACGCTGGGGAGCAGAACAAAAAACAGCAGTAGAATAAGCGATGCAAGCAGAAGACTCTCAAATCGACGTTTGAATGGAGAACTTTTTGCTTTTTCAGCGGCAAACTGGGGTTTGGTCTTAGCCATTGTAAAATTCCCTCTGTTTGAATTCTATCATGCCTGACTGGCTGATACCAACAAAGGCACGATACACAGGGACGTTCTACTGCAACGGGCTGGGGGTCGCAAGGGGGAAAGACTGGAAAACAGCTCGTGCGTTTAAAAGGACGAGGCCCTTCCGCCTTTCTTTAGGTTATTAGACATTCATGCACCGGAACCGATTTTTGATTTATTCATTTGGTTCCTACTATTCGGAAATTAGACATAGACGATAAAACCCGTCTGGAAGACGTTTCCTCGTCGCCTAATTATGCAGCGTCTACGTATAACAACGTAATCCAGAGCCTGCCGAATTTTGCCATCCCCACTGCCACCCCAAAACCGACTTTCGCAGAGATTGGCTGTCCCAGCGAGTCCGAAAAAGATGAGGGCAAAACCTTTAAATCACCCAATAATAAAGGGCTTTGTGAGGTTGAAAGTCCCTTGGTGTTCCAAGGGGAGAAGATGTGCCGGGGGAGGGACTCGAACCCTCACGATATTACTCGGCAGATTTTGAGTCTGCTGCGTCTACCAATTTCGCCACTCCGGCTTCGTGAGAAGGGAGGAAGATAGAGAAGGCTCCGCCCTTTTGCAAGCAGGAGCCGTAAAAAACTAGCATCAAAAACAAAATATGACTATTGAACTCTTTTTAGTATTATTTTTATGAAGAGGGGTTGACAGCCTTGCTGAAAAGCGTATCTTGCCCTGCATGCATTCAGAGCGGCGTGAGGATATACGCCCGGCAACCTGACAACAAAAGGTGCCACGGCCTTGCAAAAGGCGATGCGCCCAGCAAGGGGAAAGTTGATGGTCAACCGCATCTCTCCTCACCCTCTCTGTCTGCGTGAAAAATACGGATTTGAAACTAAAAAAGGAGAAATGAATATGAGCAAGAATACTGAAACACTGGCGCTACATGCCGGTTACAAACCAGATCCGTCCACCGGTAGCTGCGCGGTTCCTGTCTATAGAACCAGTGCTTATGTCTTTAGAGACACCGAGCATGCCGCCAATTTATTCGGCTTGAAGGAGCTGGGTAACATTTATTCGCGGCTGATGAATCCGACAAACGATGTGCTTGAGCAGCGCGTCGCCGCACTCGAAGGCGGAGCCGGGGCTCTGGCGCTGGCATCCGGCACGGCCGCTATCTTCTATAGCATTATCAATCTCGCACAAGCGGGCGATGAGATTGTGTCGTCGAGCAACCTCTACGGGGGAACTTATACGCAGTTTAATAACATTCTGCCGCAACTCGGTATTAAGGTGAAATTTGTTGATCCAACCGATCCTCAGAACTTTGCCAAAGCCATTACGGCGAAGACCAAAGCGCTCTACACGGAGACCATCGGTAATCCGTCACTCGACGTGGCTGATATTGAGGCCATCGCAAAAATCGCGCATGGCAATGGTCTGCCACTCATCGTGGACAGCACCTTCACGACGCCGCATCTGCTACGCCCGATTGAACACGGCGCGGACATAGTTGTTCATTCGCTCACCAAATGGCTGGGCGGACACGGCAATGGCATCGGCGGTATCGTGGTCGATTCCGGAAAGTTCAACTGGGCAACCGGTAAACATCCCCTGCTCTCCGAGCCGGACGACAGCTATCACGGCGTCCGTTACGCGCTAGACCTGCCGCCGTCACTGGCACCGCTCGCCTATATTTTGCGGATGAGGTTGGTGCCGTTGCGCAACCTCGGCGCGTGTCTTTCGCCCGATAACGCGTGGCAGTTTCTGCAAGGCATTGAAACACTCGCTTTACGCATGGAGCGTCACGGCGAAAATGCGCTGGCGGTTGCGCAGTTCCTTGAAAAACAAGCTGAAGTCAAATGGGTTCGTTTCCCCGGACTCGAAAGTCATCCGTCACACAAAATCGCCATAAAGCTGCTCAAAAACGGCTTCGGCGCCACGGTAGTTTTCGAAGTCAAAGGGGGCGAAACGGCCGGTAAGAAATTTATTGAAAAGCTTCAACTCTTCTCCCATCTCGCCAATGTCGGCGACGCGAAGAGTCTGGCGATTCATCCAGCAACCACAACGCACTCGCAGCTTACAACGGAACAGCAGGCGGAAGGCGGTATCACCCCTGGACTCATTCGTCTATCGGTCGGTCTGGAGCACATCGACGATATTCTCGCCGACCTCAAACAGGCCTTGAAATAAGAATGGAATATTGGAGTGAAGGAATGATGGAGTATTGGAAGAAATTCCGGTATTCCGTTATTCCAACATTCTGTGAGAATTATGAAAACCGTTGAAACCCAGTTTTTCACTTACGATACGTTAACGTTACGGAGCGGAATCCAGTTCGGCCCCGTTACGCTGGCGTATGAAACCTACGGTACGCTCAACGAAAAGGCTGATAATGCCATTCTGCTATTTCACGCACTTTCCGGTTCACAGCACGCCGCTGGCTTCAATCCTGCTGTGCCCGGTACCGGCGAACGCTGGAACACCGATTGTCAAACCGGCTGGTGGAGTGATTACATCGGCCCGAATAAAATCGTAGATACGAACCGCTTCTTTGTGATCTGTATCAATTATTTCGGTGGATGCTACGGTTCCACTGGGCCCTCCTCGATAAATCCCGCCACCGGTAAACCCTACGGCGGCAGCTTTCCCCGCATTCATTTCAACGACGTAGTTGACTCACAACTACCGCTCCTTGCTCATTTCGGCATCAAAAAACTGCACGCCGTCATCGGCGCTTCGCTCGGCGGCATGCTCACCGCCAATCTAGCGGCGCGTTATCCGCAACTCACCGACCGCGTCATCGCCATCGCCTGCGGCATTGAACCGACCACGCTGATCCGCGCCCACAACATTGAACAGATTCTCGCCATCGAAAACGACCCGAATTTTCGCAACGGCAACTATTATGACGGTGAGCCGCCGATCCGTGGTCTAGCGCTGGCGCGGATGATTTCACATAAAACCTACGTCTCGCTCGACTTCATCGAAGAACGCGCCCACAACCGCTGGGAACAGGAATATGATGAGTTCTCGTGGTACAAGGTCTGCTCACCGCTTGAATCCTATATTCTGCACCAAGGTCGTAAACTCGTACGGCGTTTTGATGCCAACACCTATCTGCAACTCATCGCCGCGTGGTCGAACTATCACCTGCTACGCGACTGCGGCGCACCGGATTACGCCACGCTGTATAAAAACTGCAAAAATCAGCGTTACACGCTCTTCACCATCGATGACGACTACTGCTTCTATCCCGAAGAACAGGAATACTACCGAAAAAAACTCGAAGAGGGCGCCGTTCCGGTTCGACATATCACCGTACACTCAAACAAAGGCCACGACTCCTTCCTGCTGGAACCTGCCCTCTACGAAGAAGGTCTCCGAACGGCCTTGGGCGACTAAAGCGTTTTAAAAAATACGTAGCCCATATTGCAAGCCCTCCGGAATACCGGAGAGGCTCGCCCTACAAGTTTTCATGTAGGACGTCCCTCTCGAAGAGGGGGCGTAAATGGATACAGAATTATTTTGATCCTATTCTCTCTTTGGCTGCGACTTTACCGCGCCGGATCAATTAGTGGTTTCCGCCTCGGCGGATCTACCAGCTTGTCCGCCGTAGCGCAACGCGCGAAGGAGGAGGGCAGAAAAATAGCCTACTTTCGATTGTCTTTTTTTTTGGTTTCCAAACACGGAGTATTTGGTGTAAAAAATGTTTCTTTTTCTAGATTTACCAATTTCACTCAGTATAGTATCGTCTAATTTTTAGAGCATCTTAGATTAAATCGTGAGTCTTAAGGAGAGAACTAATATGGCTACCATCCCTGCCGTACAAAACGCTGTGCAACTGATCGGACCTGACGAACTGGTTCTGAATACCTCGAAAGCAGTTCATCAACCTAATAATTACCAAATTCTCTGCAAGGTCGTCGTCGTCGGCCTCTGTTTTTCAGACCTGAAGTTGCTTAAACAGTTTTCTGGTCACGTCCGTAAATCTGAAGTGCTTAGCGGCATTGACCCTCAAATACTCACCGAAAACCCCGCCTATGTTCCCGGCGAAAAACCAACCGTTCCGGGCCACGAACCCGTCGTCGAAATCGTCAAAGTCGGTTCCAAGGTCAAAAACTTTAAAGTCGGTGAGCGCTATATGATCCAAGCCGACTGGCGCTGGCTGTCCACCGCCAACTCCAACGGAGCCTTCGGCTACAACTTTGAAGGCGCTTTGCAGGAATATGTTCTGCTCGACGAGCGAATCGTTATCTCCCCCGACGGAGTATCCATGCTGCTGTCCGCCCCAGCAGGCCAGCGCTCCGCCGCCGCTTTCGCCCTCTCTGAGCCTTGGGCCTGCGGCGAAGATGCCTATCAGGAAATTCAGCGGCAAGGTCTGAAAAAAGGCGGACGCCTCCTGATTGTCGCCAACGCTTGCGGTGATAAAGAAGCCGGAAAGAATTTTTTTGCCACACAGGAAAAACCGGCTGAAACCGTCAAAGTCAACCTGAGCGGCGGATGCAACTGTTCCTGTGCCCTGTCCAGTCTGGATGAAGTTCCGGACAACTCCTTTGACGACATTATCTACTTCGGAGCTGACGCCGCCATCGTGGAGAAAATTTTCGCCAAAGGCAAAAAAGGCGCGCTGTTCATTCTCTGCCAGTGCGGCCAAAAGTTCGGTAAGCCGGTCATGACCGCCGTCGGCGGCGTGCATTACCGCGGCTTCCGCATCGTCGGAACCGCTGGCAACAATCCGGCCGATGCCGTCGCTTCAATTCCGGAACGCTGCGAAATGCACAAAGGCGATAAAGTCAACGTCATCGGCGCCGCTGGACCAATGGGCGTGACCCACGTCATCCGCGACCTTTGCGTCGGTGATGGCGTCACCGTCTATGCCGCCGATCTTAGCGACGAACGACTCGCCGCTTTGGCCAAGATTGCCGAACCGACCGCAAAAGCCAGCGGCACAACCTATGTAGGCTACAACCCAAAAGTCACCCAACCCAACGTGCTGTTCGATATGCAGGTCGTCATGGCACCGGTTCCGGCGCTGGTTGCGGCAGCTGTAAAAACCACGGCACCGAAAGGGATCATTGATATCTTTGCGGGCATTCCGGCCGACAAATACGGCGAAATTGATCTCGATGCCTACTGCGAAAAACAGCTCTACTTTATCGGAACCTCCGGCTCCACCATGGAAGACATTGAGATCGTCCTCAACCATGTCGCCGCAGGCCGCATCGACACCAACGTATCGGTGGCTGCCATCAGCGGACTCGACGACGCGGTTCTCGGTATCCGCAAGGTTGAAAAACAGGAAGTCCCTGGAAAAATTATGGTCTATCCCTCCTGCAAAGGACTCAAACTAACCCTTCTTTCCGATCTGAACCATGTTCTGCCCGAGGTTGCTGCAAAACTGAAAAATGGCGTTTGGACTAAAGAGTCTGAAGAAGCTCTGCTTGCTCACTACGCTTAAACGGAGATGCGTCGATTATGATGTTAAAAGATAAAGTTGTTGTACTCACCGGCGGAGCCCAAGGTTTGGGTGAAGCCATAGCTCTGCGCCTAGCCAAAGAAGGCTGCCACGTCGTCATCGGCGACATGAATGAAAAAGGTGCCGCCGAAACCGCTTCTAAAGTCAGCGCGACCGGACGTAAAGCCTTCGCCCTGAAAGTGGACGTTTCTAAAGAAGATGACGTAGCCGCTCTGTTTAAAAAGGCAACGGATGAGTTTGGGCGCGTTGACCTCGTCGTCGCTAATGCCGCCATTCTGATTGCCGAACCGATCGCCGAAGCGAACGCCGCCAAATGGCAAGCCGTCATGAACGTCAACCTCTTCGGTTGCTTTCTAACTTTTAAACATGCCGCAAAAATCATGAAAGCGCAAAAGAGCGGTGTCATGATTCAGATTAACTCCAAGTCCGGCAAAAAAGGCAGCGCAGCCAACTCCGCTTATGCCGCCAGCAAATTCGGCGGCATCGGACTGGTACAGAGTGTCGCACTTGAACTGGCACCTTTCGGCATCCGTTGCAATGCGATCTGCCCGGGCAACCTTCTGAATGGCACACTCTGGACCGATCCGGAAAAAGGGCTCTTTAAGCAGTATCTTGAAGCTGGCAAAGTAGCTGGTGCAAAAACAATCGAAGAAGTTAAACAATTCTACATGAATCAGGTTCCGGTGCGTCGGGGCTGTGAATACGAAGATGTCGAAAACGTCGTTGTATTTCTCGCTTCAGACCTCGCTTCCTACATGACCGGCCAGGCCATCAATGTCACCGGCGGCCAGGAAATGCGCTGATTATCGGTATTTCTATCCATTTACGCCCCCTCTTCGAGAGGGACGTCCTACACGAAAACTTGTAGGGCGAGCCTCTCCGGTATTCCGGAGGGCTTGCAGTACGGGCTCCGCCTTTTCAAGGAAGAAGGGTCAGCCCGAGAAGAAGGGTCAGCCCGTGATTTGTAGCATTTTGAGCGATTGACCCATAACCAATGCGCCCAACCAAGCACCCTTTGCCCCCGACCTTCCACTTGGATTCCAGTGGCTAGGGTCAGTCCGCCTAACTCGTTATTTGGCTTTTCAGCTCCTCCAATAGCGCGGTTACATTTTTCCAAACCTTGGAACTTTTGCCTAAATTCCCCTCTACCTTCCTCTAGCGGAGTGGGTGGTGAAAATCCCATCTGCGCTCATCCTGCCCATCTGCGGATACTCCCTTTTTGCACCTTCTGTGCGTTTTTGCGGCCAATCCCAGTCTGTCCTCCATCCGGCTCCATTTGATTTATCAAATCTTAAGAAAATTATTTTCAATTATTTTTCGTTTCCTCTTCCCGCGCTTCTGCACCAGTGCGCCCCGCTGGGTGAGTTTCCACACTCTTCCGCCGGGATTGTTCTAAGAAGACTCTTCGGCGCGTCTCTGTGGAATCAGAGATCCAGGGGACAATCAGGAGCAAACCTTCCTTAACAGCCCGTTAGTGCATAGTATTGCCCTTGTTTATCACGAAGAGGACTTTTGAACTCTCCTTTCTATGCCTCGGCTTGTTTGTGCCGGCTATCGGATACACTGTATGGATGCGGGCGACGCGCTACAAATGGTGCGCAATATGCGCGGTGCCGGTCGGGCCGTACGCCCCGACGAACCACTTTGCATTAGCTTCCTTCATCCTTGGGCTGACATGGACGATTCCTTTGTTCTCCGGAATTTCGGCGGTCATTCTCGGATTTTTTGGCATAAAGAAGGCCCGCGAATTGGGAAGGGGTCATGGGTACGCAAAGGCTGGCTTGCTTCTGGGCGTTTTATCAGTCACCCTCTGGTTGTTGTATTTCATATACTGGGGATTGAATTGACGACCTAAATAAATTAGTAAATACAGGCCTTTATTAGGAAATTCCTTGTCTAAAAATTGCGACAATAGAAAGTGGTACTGATGTTAGGCGGCAAAACACCCATGTTTAAACTGCGGCCCTACCGCAGTCCATTGATTATTGCTCTTTTGCTCCGTCTTTCCTCCCGCTTCCTGATTCCATCCTGCTATTACTTTACTAATAAAGCCGGTTAGCTATCATGCGCGGCATGAACGATCTGCCGGTTTATCTCAAACAATGCTCCGACGCCGTCAATGCGGCTCTTGACGCCCTGCTCCCGCCGGAAGACGAACGCCCCATAAAACTTCATAAAGCCATGCGCTACAGTATGCTTGCGGGTGGAAAACGGTTGCGCCCCGCCCTTTGCCTCGCCGCCTGTGAAGCCTGCGGCGGTACCGCTGGACAGGCTTTACAGGCCGCCTGTGCACTGGAACTGCTCCACACCTACACCCTAATCCACGACGACCTACCCGCAATGGACAATGACACCCTACGGCGCGGTCGCCCCACCTGCCATATCGCTTTTGACGAAGCAACCGCCATTTTGGCTGGCGATGCGCTACTGACCCTTGCCTTTGAAGTGCTGGCAAAAATCCCAACAATCGGAAGCACACTAACTCTTGAACTGGCGCGAGCGGCGGGCAGTCGCGGAGTCATTGGAGGACAGGCCGAAGATATTGAGGCTGAGGGCAAAACGCCGGAAGCCGACCTTGTGGGATATATCCACCGCAATAAAACCGCCGCGCTGATCCGTGCGGCCTGTGTAATGGGCGGACTCTGCGCCAGAGCGGACTCGCACACCTTGGAAAAACTGGCGATCTACGGCGAAAGCACTGGACTAGCCTTCCAACTGACTGATGACCTACTGGATGAAAGTGCAACGGTTGAAGAACTCGGTAAAGACATCGGGTCAGACAAAGCTAAAGGTAAAATGACTTGGCCGGCAGTTTATGGCAAAGAGAAAACAGTTGCGGACGCTGAAAAAATGAAAACAAAAGCCCTAGCCGCACTGAAAGGGCTGAAAAATCCCGCTCGGCTAGAACAACAGGCTGAATTCATCATTCGGCGCACATTTTAAGGAATTTCATTTGAATTACTGCGCCAACAAATGTCAATTTTGTAATACCCGCAGGAAACTGCGGTGGAGTTGGTAAAACTGTGAGAGGTTATCAACGTCAATCATGTGATAACCTTTCACAGGGCAAAACTGTCGCACAACTAAAGAAGGCTTTTACTGATTCGGTCGATGTTTATTTGGATTTTTGAAAAAAAAACATATCGAATCTGCCCATCCATATTCTGGAAATATGGTTATCCGGACAACGCCAGAACTGCACCGAGAACTTTCCATCCTCGCAAAGAAAAACCGGAAAAGTCTGAACTCGTTTATCTGCGAAAAGCTTCAAATGGCAATTTGAAAAACCCCGTTTTATTGGAGTTTTTTGGTGGAGGGAACGCAGACCTACCGCTAAACAGTCTCAAAGCCCTCGCTCCTCGTAACTCCTTGATAATAAACCCCGAAGTCATTTCACACAACCACTTCCCGCCAACCCGACAAGAGAAACGATTTCCTCCCCTGATTTCCCGGCACCGGACGAGGGTGACGGGTTTGCAGTAAAACCGGATACCTGGCGTAGAGCCGCCACAACTTCGAATCCGGTTTTCGGACGCCGGTTCGGTTCCCAAAACGGGAATCGAATTGACATGGCCTCACCCCTTCGGCGGATACGGGTCGTTCCCATGGCTGTCCTTGTTCTGGATCTTCCCGTCTTTGCCGTGAATGTA
>JBBQSL010000081.1:0-13311 GCA_038213895.1 Kiritimatiellales bacterium
GGTGGAACAATATCTGCAAACGGGATTTTTCGATCACAGCGTGTTGGACAGCGCAACCCATTGCTTAATCGTGACCTGCTCCGGACGCGCCGCCGGGTCAATGCCGCAACGGTTTAATCCTTGGAAAAATTCCGGCGCATTTTTTCTTAAATTGGAGCCAATCTGTTTGCGACGCTGGGTGAAGGTGAACTTGATCAGCTTTTTGAAGCGTTCGTAATCGGCAACCTCCGCCAGCGGTTCAGGGAGCTTTTCAAAACGAACGACCGCCGACCAAACCTTCGGCGCGGGCATAAAACAGGGTGGGCTTACGTTCTTAATATTTTTAACGGCATAATTTAGCTGAGACCAAATCGCTAACGGTCCGTATTCTTTGCAGCCCGGTTGCGCGGTCAGACGGTCGGAGACTTCTTTTTGTACCATGAAGATCATCCGCTCCGTCAGCGGGCGAGCCTCCAGCGCATTAACGATGAACCGGCTTCCGACGGAATAGGGTAGGTTGGCGACGATTTTATTAATGCCACCCGCAAAGAGCTCATTCAAGTTGATGTCGAGCACGTCTTCTTCAATTAACGGAAGGTTTTCAAAATACTCGCGTAAATGCGCGACCATCGTGCGGTCTTTTTCAATCGCAGTCAGCTTTGCACCGGTTGCCAGCAGAGCCTGCGTCAAGGCACCGAGACCGGGGCCGACTTCAAGCAACTGATCGGACGGAGTGATTTTCGCCGCAGCGACGATGATGCCGAGAATATTGGAGTCGATCAGATAATTCTGTCCGAGTCCCTTATTCGGACGGTGCTCCAATTTGTCGAGCAGGGCACGGATTACGGAGGGATTGGTCAGCCGAAGGAGGGTGGAGTGTGGGAGTGTGGGCGTGTGGGCGTGTGGGAATGTTGGAATACTGGGCTTTTCTTTTTCCATGATTCCATTACTCCTTTATCCCATTCTTCCACGGGCTTGTCCGCCTGGCGAGCTGGATTGCGGTTTCGATGGCGGCGATCATGCTGTCCGGTTTGGCAAGACCTTTGCCTGCAATGTTGAACGCCGTGCCGTGGTCGGGCGAGGTGCGGATGATAGGCAGACCAAGGGTCAAATTAACGCCGCAGTCGAAGGCGTGCATTTTGAGCGGCCCGAGGCCTTGATCGTGATACATCGCCACGATGGCATCAAACTGTCCGTTTAAGGCCTGATAAAAAATCACGTCAGCCGGAATGGGGCCGATCACATTAAAGCCTTTGGCATGAGCCGCTTTGACGGCGGGTTCGATGACGGAGGCTTCTTCATCGCCCAGCGCGCCGCCATCGCCTGCATGAGGATTGAGTCCGCAAACGCCGATCCGACCATTTTCCAGCCCGAACCAGTTTAAGGCTTCGCCGATCAGTTCGATCGCTTCCAGAATAGTTTCGGTGGTCAGGGCTGCGGCTACCGCGCGCAACGGCAGGTGTCGCGTCGCCAACATAACGCGGAGGCCTTTACCCATTAGCAGCATACCGTAGCGTTTGGTGCCGGTAAGTTTAGCGATCATTTCGGTATGGCCGGGATATGGAACGCCAGCGAGTTTGAGGCCTTCTTTGCAAATTGGCGCGGTGACCATGGCATCGAGTTCGCCATCGAGGCAACCCCGTACGGCTCGTTCAATGGCGGCGACAGCGGTGCTTGAGGCTGCGGCCGTTATTTTACCCGGCATCAGCTTGCCGCTGAACGGGATTTTCCAACCCTTGGAAACATCAAAAACTTGTTCGGGGCCGATAAGGATAAACTTCGCCTTATTTTTCCAATCCTTGGAAGAAACCGCCTGCAGCGCAATTTCGGGGCCGATGCCATTGACATCGCCGCAGGTTATGCCGATACGAAGTTTCATAAAGGGGAAATATCCGTACGTTTTAGTAGCGTTCCACAAAATGCTTCTTAGTAACGCGCTCGATCAGTTCATCGTGCAGGCGATCTCGTTCGGCATCGAGCAGTTTGCCCTCAATAGCTTTCTGTACCTCTTCAAAGGGAATGAATCCCTCTTCGCGGCGTTCATCAATTTTGAGGATATAGAATTCTCCAGCGGTTTCAATGAGGTCGCTGACCTGTCCGGCGGGTGTTTTTAGCAGTGCCGGGCGGAGCTCTTCACGTACATCAGCGGGATCGCGCCACGGGGCGTCATCGATATCGCCTTCCGAAACTGCTTTAGCAACGGTTATAAAGTCGGCACCGCTTTGCAACTTCTTCAAGGTATCTTCCGCCTGTTTGCGTTTTACAGCGCGATCTTCATCCGTTTTGCCTTTGTTAATCAGAATGAAGCGGTATTTGACTTTAAAGGGGATGAAATACTGCTCTTTGGTGCGCGTATATTCGTCGTTCACCGCCTGTACGGGTACGCTGGCGCGGCGAGTGACTTCCTGGCTGTAGAAAACCCGGATTGTGATTTGGTCCGTCACTTCCTGTTTCCATTCTTCGTAGGTCATACGGCGGTCGGAGAGTGCGCGGGCGAGTAGGGCGCGGTCGTTCTTGAACCGCTCGCGAATGAGCCGGTTGATTTCATCGTCAATCGCTTTTTCGGGCAGGGCAACGCCCAGCAATTTGGTTTCCGCTTTGAGCAGGGCTTCTTCGATTAGCGTTTCGCGGGCATCGACATAGGCGGCCTGCATACGCTCGGCTAATTCCTTTCCTTTGTAGTTGCGGGCAATCTGCTGCAGGAAAGTTCCGGCGCTTTCGCGGACCTCGCCGTAGGTGATGATCGTGCTGTCAACGCGTGCGGCATATCCGTCGATGGCGGTGACCAGCGGACCGTTGGTTGCGGCGGGGATCATCACCTTGTTAGTTTGTGCTCCGGCATAGCCAGCGGTTAGAACAAGAAAGCAGAATAGTTTTTTCATAGGCATTGCATTATGCGTAAAGAGCCCGCGTAGTGCAACGGCTTTTCCCAATGGGTTCAACCTGAGTAGATTTGTTTATTATGGCATCAGCTCAACTTCACCTTGCCGGAACAGCCACCACCGAGCCTCGAAGAGCTGAAGAAAAAATGTGGGGCAGACCTTCGATAAAAAATCGAATAAATGGGGCGCTTTTACCCGCGAATAGCGAAAGACGGGCTAAGCGCCGCGAACGATAATTTCTTTTACGAACGGTTTCATGAATTTTTCGATTTGGCGGAGGCGGGCGGGGGTCGTACGTTTGAGTTCGCGGAATTCTTCTCCGGGCAGGGTGTCTTGCGGGACGAAGGCTTGCAGGCTATAGCGCCGGGCGTTTTGAATTAGCTTGGCGATTTCGCTCATTTGCTCGTCGGTGTGAAACGGTTCAATGATGGTGGTGCGGAACTCATAGTCTACGCCGCTGCTCATGATGAGTTTTACCGATTCAGCGATTTTATCGGTTTGGTTGAAGCCGACCAGTTCAGGATAGCCGGAAAGTCCGGCTTTTATATCCATGGCGATATAATCGATCAATGGGAGGCATTCCTCGAGCACTTCGGGCCGAGCTCCATTGGAGTCGAGTTTGATTTTGAATCCATAGTTGCGGAAGAACCCAATCAGTCGGATGAGGTCGGCGGAGAGCGTTGGCTCGCCACCGGTGATGCAAACGGCGTCGGCCCATTCCTTTTTGAATCGGCGACAGACTTCATCGAGGCGACTCCACGGCAGCCCTTTTTGCTTATGACCCATGAGCGGGGCGTTGTGACAGAATCCGCAGGAGAAATTGCATCCGCTGGTAAAGAAAACTCCGCACAGGTATCCGGGGTAATCGATAAGTGATGGCTTCTCCAGAAAAGCATAAACAGGCGATTCGCCTTGCGGCAGAGCCGCCTGTTTGTGCGGAACTGTCGCACCGTGGGGTCTCACACGCGAGCCTCTGCGAGAACCGTGGTGATCATCTTGGGCGTGATGGTACCTTTGCCTTCATCACTGTAATCGGTTTGCAGGCCGACATATTGGTAAAGTTTTGATTTGCCGCAGATTTTGCAATGCGGCTTTGGTTCGCGGGTCTGAACCGGAACATAGCGTTCGGTTTCCTCGTGCCGACGAGTTACAAGTAATGCGGGAATTCGTTGAGGATTGAGGCATTCGGCCGTGGCGAAGGAAACGAGGCCGTCAACCGTTTCAACATCGCAGTATTCTTTTTCGAAGTCGGACCACTCTTTTTCTTCGAGCAGTTTATCAAGGCGCTGGTTGAGCATTTTACATTTTGCGCAACCTTCTTTGCCGAACACTTTAATTTTATAGGGTTTCAACATGGGAAAATCTCCTGGGTTTGAAGGGTTTATTTTTCAACAGCAACCGGATTGAGTGTTTCGCAGGACGCGGCGTTTTCAATTGCGTAACGACCTTTTTGACGGGCTTTCAGCTCGCCATAGCGTTTGGATTTGTTCCAGTTTTGGATTTTGCTGAAGTAGCCGACCACGCGAGTTTCTCCAACGACATCAACGGATTCGCAGGCCGGGCATTGTTCGATCAGTCCGCGAACCTGGTGGTGACAGTTATTGCAGAAGGTGAATTCCGGAGAAATTGTTACCTGAGCCGATTGTGTACGGAAGAACGTTTCGGTCATGAGTTTTTCAATCGAAGCGGCGGCGGGTTGTTCTTCACCAATAAAGGCGTGGGTGATGGCACCGGATTCAATCAGGCTATGATATTTGGCCTGTTCAACAATTCGTCCGACCAGCCCGACCGGAGCGTCTGCCGTGAGGTGGATTGAATTCGTGTAATAGCAAACGTCTTCGCTGTCGCCTTTGACAATGTCTTTAGCCTCATCGTGGAAGTAGATGAGGTCTGTTTTGGCAAGCCGGCGTGCGGCACTTTCGGCTGGCGATTCTTCCAGCGTAAATTTGAGATTATGTTTTTTGCTGAGTTTTTTGGTTCGGGTGTACATGTGCGCCACGATCCGTAGGCCGAATTGCTGGGCTTCATCGCTGTCGTGCAGTTCCTGGCCGATCAGGAATTTGACGGTGTCGTTGACGCCGATCAGTCCGATGATGTAGGTGCAGGTGTCCAGATTAACGTAGGGTTTGCCGTCGTTTGATTCTTTACCGATCTGCCAGAGCGGGTGTCCATTGCCGCTGATCATTTCAGTGATTTTTGCTTTTTTCTGCAAGTGAGCTTGTGCGACGAGCTCCATCATGCCGTCAATTTCTTCATAGAAGTTATGTAGGATATCGCCGCCTTTGCGTGCCGCACGGTAGGCCGCTTGCGGGATATTGATCGTGACGTTCTGGAAGCCGCAGAAGCGCATATTTTCGGGGTGGCGCAGCATCCGGTTGTCGCTGATGGTGGTGCGCAGACGGCAGCAGGCCGATAGCGTGACCTCATCGCGGTCAAAGATGAAATAGGTCGAGCCATTTTTCGCAGCCAGCTGGCAGGCCGCCTGATAAATCTGGTACTGCTCGGGATCGGTGAAGGTTTCATCGCTGATATGGAAGTCGCATTTCGGGAATTCAAAGATGCGGCCGTTGCTGTCACCGTCGCCCCATACTTCGAGTAGCGCACGGCAGAAGTCCTGAGCTTCTTTGGTATAGTCGCCGTAGGTGATGATTTTTTCACCGCGCGCTTCGAGATCTGCGGCGATGGCGGCATCGTATTCAAGGCCATCTTTTCCTTTGATTTCACGCAGGACGTGCCGTTTGGTTCCGTTCTCTTCATGGAGATAGAGATCCATCAGCTTGTACCCGCTGACATCGCGTTCATCGCGCAGAACTTCTTCGAGACGTACACTCAGTCCGGATTTTAGCTTGAGCATATAACGGCCACCCGGGCCGATCGCTGGAACGGTCTTCATGTAGCCCGGCACGCCGGAATGGATGTTGAAATCGAGGAATAGGGTCTGTCCGCCGCGGCTGAAGGCGTTCTGTGAGCCGTTAAAAATCAGTTCTTGTGCGATTTGTTTAAGTTCGCGGGCGGTCATACCTTCGAGGTACGGTGCGTAAAGAATGTTGATATAAGCAATGCCGAGGGCTCCGGCATAGTTGGCCTGCATGGAGGCCAGAAAGGTGTTGAGGTGGCCGGTCAGTACAGAGGCTGTTTTGGCCGGGCTCGATTCGGTGTTGAGATTGATCAGGCCTTTTAGACCGTATTTTTTGACGTATTCAATGGAATGACTGGAGCAATAAACACGGTGTGGATAGCCGAGATCGTGCAGATGCACGGCGCCGGTGTTGTGCGCACGTTTGACTTCGGGTGTAAAAATGGTGTCGAGTGCCCACTGTTTCAATACTAGTTCGGCGATGCCGAGATTTACGGCTTCGGGGTTGTTGTTAACGATGTTGCTGTTTTCGGTGGACTTCGTGAACATCAGTTTTTCGACGTAATCGCGCGGTACGCCGTAGAGGGAAAGGTCTCGCAACTGAGCCGAGAAGCCGCGTTCGGCCAGTTCGTTATTAACCATCTCGCGGATGAGCGTGGTATTGACGGCCTTCATGCTGCTCGAGATGATGCGATTTTCAACAGCTTTGGCGATACTGATGGCGGTGTCAACGGCGAGATCTGTCTTATCTAGGATCTGTTTAACGATGCGCTTGCGGTCCCATGGCAGGGTGACTTCGGCGGAGTGAGATTCGACGAGCAGTAGGCTGGCGTCGGTGACATCCACTTTATCTTTTTTTATACTGCCGTCACGCACACGGATGCTGTTGCGGGCGATTTCGCGTTGTTTGCGGTACCGCTTGTAGGCGGCAACTACCAGCGTTTCGCCGCTTTCGGCCAGCAGAATTTCGACTAAATCCTGTACGTCTTCGATGTGGGGTGTCCGCTTGTTGTCCGATTCGGGACGTACATAGAACTCGGACTGGGGGTTGCTGAGCTGTTCAAGAACCTGTGCGGTTATTTTCGGAGCAAGGCCCTCGTTGCGCGGAGTATTTTGCTTGCGAGCAACCTCTTCAACGGCGAGATGAATGGCCATCTCGATTTTTTTTGGGCTGAAAGGAACTACGAGCCCTGAGCGTTTGCGGAATCCGTCGAAAAGTGTGCTTTTTGATGTAATTGTTTCAGCCATAGAATTTTCTCCCTGTTGATAAGCTGTTAGTAAGTGGCTTTTTTTATTAAATATTCGTTAACGACAGGGAAAAAATTATCCAAATGCTGTATGGCTGTCAAATTAAACCACAACATATTGTGTTTTTTTCGTAAATCTATGTCCTTTAGACTCTTCCACAAAAAAGGGCTTCGGCGGGTTGATTCTTTATAAAAAAGCCCCCGTTTTAGCGTAGAAAAATGCTACGGGAATTTAGGATTTTCCGAACCTTGGAAAAAGTTCTACGATCCTGAAACGGATATGTTATAAAGTCGCCACATGAGGAGATAATGATATGTGGTTTCCTGAATCGATTTATACCATAGATATTCTGTTCGCGGTGTTTGTTGTTATTTTTGTGGTCAGCGGAATTCGGCATGGACTTTCTGGCGAGCTGGCTCATTTGATAACGCTGATCGTGCTGTTGGTTAGTTTTTGCTTTTTTTATCCGCAACTTACGCATCTAGCCGCTGATTACTGGCGCGTGTTGCCGCCGACGGCGGTGCGAATCATTGTTCCGCTGGTGCTGGTGCTTCTATCCGTTCTGATTTTTGTGCTGGTGCGGGCACTGTTTAAACAGGCGCTGAAGGAAAAAATGGGGGAGTCTGCGGATAAGGTGTTTGGCGGGACGACCGGTATGTTGCGCGGTATCGTGGTGGGGTTGGCTGTTTTTTCAGGCCTCAGCCTGATTCCCAGTGATACACTTTACCGGATGCTTTCTGAGCAATCGTCCATTGGAGGGTGGGTTTGCAATACGTTTACACCGTGGCTACAGCCGCGCATTATGGAATTGCCCGTGGTGAAAGACAACGCGAAAGCGACGCTCAACGAAATAATCCAGTGACCTGGCCCAATTGATGAAGCAGATTTCCAGAGAAACCATTGAAGAAGTCCGTACGCGTAATGATATCGCCGATGTGATCGGTTCCTATCTTTCGCTTAAAAACGCCGGTACACGCTTCAAGGCGCTTTGTCCGTTTCATAAAGAAAAAAGTCCGTCTTTTACGGTTAGTCCGGATCGGCAGATTTATCATTGCTTCGGTTGCGGCGCGGGCGGCGACGTGATCCGCTTTGTGCAGGAGTATGAAAAAGTTGATTTTATGACCGCCCTGCAAATGCTGGCTGATCGCGCCGGTATGGAATTGAGTCTGGAAGAAGGCGGGGGAAAAACTGGAACGGATAAACGGGCGCTTTTTCAGCTGCATGAAAACGTTGCGCAACTATATTACCGGATTCTGCTGGAACATGAATCGGGTGAAGCGGGTCGCGCTTATCTTGCTACGCGTGCGTTGAAGCCGGAAACGGTTAAAGATTTTCAAATTGGCTTTGCGCCGGATCGTTTCGATACGCTTGAAAAATGGGCGCAGCAGAAAAAAATACCTTTTGAACTGATGGAACAGGCCGGATTAATGATCAAGTCCGACAAGAATAGCGGATATTATGACCGTTTCCGTAACCGCCTGATGTTCCCGATTCGTGACGAAGCCGGGCGGGTGATCGGTTTCAGCGGGCGAGCCATTGTTAAGGACGAAAAGAGCGGCAAGTATGTCAACAGTCCCGAAACGCCGCTTTTTCATAAAAGCCGCGTGCTGTTTGCCATTGATAAAGCCCGCCGTGCCATGGCCGACAGCCGTACGGCTATTGTTTGTGAAGGGCAACTTGACGCGATCCGCTGTCACGAAGCTGGCCTCGTCAACGTGGTCGCCTCGCAGGGTACCGCGCTCACGCCTGATCACGCGCGTATGATTCGGCGCTATGCCGACGAAGTAATTTTAGTTCTCGATGCCGACGCCGCCGGGGAGAAGGCCGCATTACGTTCTTCAGAAGCCTTTATTATCGAGGAACTTAGTGTGCGTGTGGCATCACTTCCTGAAGGCGAAGATCCCGATTCGCTGGTGCGTGATCACGGCGCAGAGGCGTTGCGTTCACGGATTTCTGCCGCAGTTTCAGCACTCGATTTTTTGATTAATGTGATGGCAAAGCGCGAAGATTTGAAGTCTGAGGCTGGACTGATGCGTACAGTTCGTGCCGTACAGGCGCTAATTGCAAATGCTCCCGGGGCAGTGCAGTACGACCGGATGGTGAAACACGCTGCCGACCGGCTTGGCCTATCACCGGTTGCTCTGCAACGCGATATGGTCCGAAAAAAAGAGCGACCCGCACCGCCTGCGGTTGCGCCGGAGCCTTCCGTTGTTTCGGTAAAGCATCCAGACGAAGAAATGTCGATTATCCAGATGCTGTTTTTTCACCCCGAAGAGGTTTTCCCCGTGGTGGCCGATCATCTTCCGCCGGAACATTTCACGGATCCGGATTGTCGGCTGTTGTTGGAGCTAATGCTCAAAGATCCGGCGGCTTTGATGGAAAATATCCCAGCAGACCGGATGGAGGCACAGCGGCTGGCGGTGCGGATTCAGATGGAGGCCACCAAGTTGCGCGGCAAAGAGATTTCTCCGGCTAAGGCGGCTCAGGATATCGTGATGATGCTTTGGCGTCAGGCTCTGACGCGCCGCCGCCGAGAGTTGCAGCTCGCCGGGCTTGCGGAGGAGGCAATGGGAATTACGAACCAGCTTTATCGTCTCAAACAGGATTGGGCTCATGCGGTTGATTTTCTGGTGATATGAGCTGGTCAAAAGCGGCTTGTTGATAGGTGTACGCTGGTTTAGAGTGCGCTGAAAACGGAGAAGGCTATGCGTATTTTGATTGCAGAGGATGAAAAGGTAACTCGTATGCGTCTTGAAAAAACGCTGAGCGGGTGGGGCTTTGAAGTTGAGGCCGTTGCCGATGGGCAGTCGGCTTGGGAGCGTCTCTGCAGTAATGATCCTCCGCGAATTTGTCTCATTGACTGGCTGATGCCTGCGATGGAGGGTCCAGAACTATGCCGACGTGTGCGGGAAAAATTTTCTGAAGAGTATTTTTATCTCATCATCCTTTCGGCGCAGCAGGGCGTGGATAATTTGATCGAAGGCCTTAACGCTGGAGCGGATGATTATGTTACCAAGCCGTTTATCGGACGCGAATTGAGGTCGCGGATTGATGTCGGTGTGCGTGTGGTTGGTCTGGAGCGCATGCTTGCCAATAAGGTACATCAGCTTGAAGTTGCACTGGAGGACGTTAAGCAATTGAGAGGTCTTCTGCCCATCTGCTCCTATTGCAATAAAATCCGTAACGATGAAGATTATTGGGAGAAGGTGGATAGCTACATCTCAAGGAATTCAAATGTTGAGTTCAGTCACTCCATCTGTCCGTCGTGTTATGAAAAACATGTTCAGCCCATGCTGGATAGGGATCAAGGGGGGATATCTGATCAGTCTGCTTAACCCCTGCGTTTCAGGTCGGGACGTGCTGGCCGTTACTCCGCTGATTTATAACGATGTCACATTGCATTATATTGCTTTGTGGATGTTTGTATTCGGTGCGGCATTGGTTTGGGCGGTAATGCATCTTAAGAGGAATGCCCGCATCCGTCGAACCGCGAACAACTGTGAGCTGTTTCGCGTGCGTCTCCGGAATATTCTACAACATTCGCGGGAAGTGCTTTTTGGGTTCGATTTGAGACGGCAAAAGTTTGATTATCTAAGTCCGGCCTGTCTGAGTCTGACCGGCTATACAGTCGAAGAAATTGAGGCCATGGGGATACGGGATCTGATCCAACGGATTCACCCTGAAGATCTGGATAAGATGACCCGACTTATCGAACAGCTGCAATTGCAAAGTACTGAGCGTGAGTGGCTCGGTCTAGTGGATTACAGTTTTCTTCATCGCGATGGACAATACCGATCTTTCAGTGATTATGTACACGTGGTGTATGACGAAGAGGGTCGTGCTGTTTATCTGAGCGGTTCAGCGCACGATGTGACGCAGACCGCGCGGTTGGAAGACAGTTTGCGTATTTTGGAAAAGAAGTTTCAAAGTAGCCAGAAGATGGCTGGTCTGGGATTGCTAGCCAGTGGAATTGCGCATGATTTCAATAATTTAATGACCGTGGTGCTTGGCAACGCCGAGTTAGTTTTACTCGAATGTGGTGGTTCGGACGGTGGGGTGCTTGATGAAATTAAAAAAGCCTCACTGCGAGCTGCGGAGTTAGCCACTCAAATGCTGGTTTACACCGGCAAGACCACGTTGACAGCCAGTAGTACCAATCTCAGTTTGGTGGTTAAAGAGATGGGCTCCCTGCTGGATGTCTCTATTTCAAAAAAAGTTTCCATCCAATATTGTCTGGCCGAAAATGTTCCGCTCATTTTGGGTGACGTTTCCCAACTTCGTCAGGTGGCTATGAATCTTATCACCAATGCTTCCGAGGCGATCGGTGATCGTTCTGGAGTCATTGCCATCAGTATTCATGAAGTCGAACTTAAGGAAGGCGTATTGGAGCGGACGTTCCCTCTGGGTGGTCTGCCTGCTGGGCGTTATGTCCGGCTTGAGGTTTCGGATACCGGTGACGGTATGAAAGAAGAGACGATGCAGAAAATTTTTGATCCGCTTTTTACAACAAAAATCACTGGACGTGGATTGGGTTTGGCTTCCGTACTGAATGCCGTTCAAAGCCACAACGGAGCGATTGCGGTTAAAAGCGAGCTGGGACATGGCACGGTGTTTAGCGTCTATTTTCCTGTTGAAGTGCAGGCGCGTGAGTTGGTCGCGGAAGCGGTGCAGATGACGGACGGTGAGTGGCGCGGGTACGGGACGGCGCTGGTCGCGGATGACGAAGAGGCGATTCGTGACATTACAAAGGCACTATTGGTACGACTTGGTTTCCGTGTAATCAGTGCTACTAACGGAGTTGAGACCTTGGATCTTTATACCGAACATGCTGGAGACATCAGTTTGCTTCTTATGGATTTGAACATGCCGCGTCTGAACGGAGTTGAAGCCGTGTTGCGCATCCGACACATTAACCCCAAGATTCCAGTGCTCTTTATGAGCGGCTATCCTCGCGAGCAGGTGATGGAGCGTTTTGGGCAGCAGCCTTATACGGACTTCATTAGTAAGCCATTCCAAAGCAGTGAGTTGCTGGCTGGAATTCGTAACGTCATGGAAGCTCGTCCAAGTTAATTGGTGACTGATTTTTTTAATAAAAGGGAACTAAATTATGCCGCTACTGTTTGATATGCCGTTTGAAAAGCTGAAGGAATACAAAGGGATTAACCCGAAGCCCGCCGATTTCGAGGCGTACTGGAATAAAGCATTGGTCGAGATGCGCGCGCTGGATCCGCAGGTTGAGATTGTTCCGGATAAAGATTTTCAGGTTCCGTTCGCGACCTGCTCGCATCTCTGGTTTACCGGCGTCGGCGGCGCGCGGATTCATGCCAAACTGATTCAGCCGAAAAATGCAGGGGAAAAACATCCGGCGATTCTTCAATTCCACGGTTATTCCGGCGACTGCGGTGACTGGCTGGATAAGCTGGGTTTTGCCGCCGCCGGATTTACCGTTGCGTCACTTGATTGTCGCGGGCAGGGCGGACTTTCAGAAGATACCGGCTGCGTAAAGGGCAATACCCACCGCGGGCAGATTATTCGCGGCCTTGACGATGCACCGGAAAAACTGCTTTTTCGCCAGATTTACCTCGATACCGTGCAACTGGCGACGATTGTCATGGAGATGCCGGACGTGGATGCGAAACGGGTCGGCGCGATGGGCGGCAGTCAGGGCGGTGGACTTACGCTGGCCTGCGCGGCACTCGAGCCCCGCATCAAACGGATCGCGCCGTTGTTTCCCTTTTTGTCCGATTACCGCCGCGTCTGGAATATGGATCAGGCGAAGGATGCATATGAAGAGCTGAAGCTTTTTTTCCGTCGGCATGATCCGCAGCATAAGCGCGAGGATGAAATTTTCACCCGACTGGGTTACATCGACGTTCAGCACCTTGCGCCGCGTATTAAAGCGGAGGTTATGATGGCAGTTGGGCTGATGGATACCATCTGTCCGCCGTCCACTCAGTTTGCCGCCTACAATAAAATCAAATCGAAGAAGTCACTGGAGCTTTATCCAGACTTCGGCCACGAAGGGTTGCCGGGCTTTTTAGACAAAACGTTTCAGTTCATGCTCGGGCTTTAAAGGGCGGATTATATGGCAATGTGCGGTATTTGCTCATTACGGTATCGGCTCGTACGATCCCGGATAGAAACTTGAATAACTTCCGCCCGCAACCGTGCGCCCAACGCCATATTGAGAATTGCTGGTCCGGCAACAGCAATTCTCAATATGGCGTTGGACGGGCGGTTGCTGAGGCGGGCGGAGGATTTGTCCACGGCTCTATCCGGATTCGTACGGGCCGATTTCGAGGCCGCGCATCATGAAGTCGAACAGTTCGGGCAGGTTGCCGAAGC